>JBJTVI010000166.1:0-3576 GCA_046081145.1 Rubrivivax sp. | reverse complement strand
TGATGCGCGAGGTACTGGAGCCGAATCTGCGTGCCCGGCTCGCGGCGCGCCGCGGCAGCCGCTTCGCCTGGCAGGCCTGTGCCGCCGTGGCGGGCTGGGAGCGCGTCGAGCGCGTGCTCGAGGTCGACCAGACCCCGATCGGCAAGACGCCGCGCTCGTGCCCGGCCACCTACATCGGCTTCTGGGACGTCATCCGCAAGCTCTACACCGAGACGCTGGAGGCCAAGGCGCGCGGCTACGCGGCGGCGCGCTTTTCCTTCAACACCGGCGACGGCCGCTGCCACGCCTGCGAAGGCCAGGGCATGCGCACCATCGAGATGAGCTTCCTGCCCGACGTGAAGGTGCCCTGCGAGGTGTGCCACGGCCAGCGCTTCAACGCCGAGACGCTGGCCGTCACCTGGCGCGGGCGCAGCATCGGCGACGTGCTGCGCATGGAGGTGGACGAGGCGGTGGATTTCTTCGCCTCGATGCCTTCGATCGCCCACCCGCTGCAGCTGCTGCGCGACGTGGGCCTCGGGTACCTCACGCTCGGCCAGCCGAGCCCCACGCTCTCGGGCGGCGAGGCGCAGCGCATCAAGCTCGTGACCGAGCTGGCCAAGGTGCGCGACGACGTGACCCGCCGCGGCAATCGCGCCCCCCACACCCTCTACGTGCTCGACGAGCCCACGGTGGGCCTGCACATGGCTGACGTGGACAAGCTCATCCGCGTGCTGCACCGGCTGGTGGACGGCGGCCACAGCGTGGTCGTGATCGAGCACGACCTGGACGTGGTGGCCGAGGCCGACTGGGTGATCGATCTCGGCCCCGAGGGCGGTGGCCAGGGCGGCCGGGTGGTGTGTGCGGGAACGCCCGAGGCGGTGGTGGCCGCCGGCACGCACACCGGGCGGGCGCTCGAGCCGGTGCTGCGGCGTTAGCTAGCGGGCGGGCCTGAAGGCCCGGTGGGCAACGACCGCTACAGCCCCAGCCACTTCGGCAGGAAGAGGCTGATCGCCGGGAAGGCGATGAGCACGCCCATGCGCACGATGTCGGCGTAGATGAAGGGCACGACGCCGCGCCAGATCGTCGTCGTGGGCACGTTGGGCATCACGCTCGAGAGCACGAAGATGTTCATCCCCACCGGCGGCGTGATGAGGCTGATCTCGATCACGCACACCACGATGATGCCGAACCAGATCGGGTCGTATCCGAGCGAGGTGACGAGCGGGAAGAAGATCGGCACCGTCAGCAGCATCATCGACAGGCTCTCCATTGCCGTGCCGAGCACGACGTAGATGGCGCAGATGGCGATGATGACGAGCACGGGGCTGACCTCGAACTGCGTGACGAAGGTCTTCAGCGCGTTGGGCAGGTCGGTGAAATTCAGGAAGTTGGCGAAGAGCGAGGCACCGATCACGATCGTGAAGAGCATCGCCGAGGTGCGTGCCGACTCCACCAGCACCTCCTGCAGCACCTTCAGCGTCAGCGCCCCGCGCGCCCACGCGAAGACGAACCCGCCCATCGCGCCCACCCCCGCGGCCTCGGTGGGGGTGAACACGCCGCCGTACATGCCGCCCATGACGAGTGCGAACAGCAGCGCCACGCCCCAGATGCCGCGCAGCGCCGCCCAGCGCTGCGCCCAGCTCGCCCGCTCGCCGGGCGGGCCGAGCGCAGGGTTGCGCCGCGTCACCCAGGCGGCGGCGAGCATGTAGAAGAGCGTGGCGACCAGGCCCGGGATCACCCCGGCCGCGAACAGCGCGCCGATGCTCTGCTCGGTCATGATCCCGTAGATCACCATGATCACCGAGGGCGGGATCAGGATGCCCAGCGTCGCCCCGGCGCAGATCGAGCCGGCGGCAAACGAGGTGGCGTAGTTGAAGCGCTGCATCTCGGGCATCGCCACGCGTGCCATGGTGGCGGTGGTGGCCAGCGACGAGCCGCAGATGGCCCCGAAGCCGGCGCAGGCGGCGATGGTGGACAGCGACAGGCCGCCGCGGCGGTGGCCGAAGAAGGCGTAGGCGGCCTGGTACAGGTCACGCGACATGCCCGCCCGCGTGACGAAATTGCCCATCAGCACGAACAGCGGCACCACCGAGAGCGTGTAGGTGCCGATGTCGGTGAACTCGCCGGCCGCCGATGAGAAGGCCGCCGGCCACGAGCGCATCATGGCAAAGCCCACGAGCCCCACGAGCCCCATCGCCACTGCGATGGGCACGCGCAGCGCCATCAGGGCGAACATCGCGGCAAAGCCGAGCAGGCCCTCGATCACGCGTCTTCCCGCGGCGGCGCGTGGCCGCCAAAGCTCAGTTGTGCAGGATCGCTGCGGTGACGCCATTCGCGCGCGATCAGCGCCAGGTGCACCAGGGCCGTGATCAGCAGCATCGCGGCCACCAGGCGATGGAAGGGCCCCAGGGCGATTTCCAGCCGCGCGGTGACATCACCCATCGAGTAGCTGCGGTCGGCCCGGACCCAGACCAGCCAGGCCGCCCCGCCGAACACGGCGGCCGTGACCGCATGGGCGAGCGCCATCTGCAGGTGCAGCACGCGTGCCGGGAGGTAGCGATCCAGCAGGTCGAAGACGATGTGCTCGCCGGCCAGCGAGGCCAGCGGCAGCGCCACGAAGATCATGACGAGCATGCACAGCTCGGTCAGCTCCACCGCCCCGACGATGGAGTTGCCCAGCACCTTGCGGCCCACGACGTCCGCAAAGGTCAGCAGCATCATCGCGAACAGCGAAGCTGCCGCGACGATGCTGACGACCGAGGTCAGGCGCTTCAAGGCCTCACTTCACCTTGGCGATCTCGGCGCGGAACTCGGCCAGCACTGCAGCCGCGTTGCGCAGGCCCTTCTCCTCGGCCTTCTTCACCCACTCGGCTTCCAGCGGGGCGGTCTTGGCCTTGTAGTCGGCCACGAACTTCGCATCGGCGTTCGTGATCTCGATGCCGGCCTGCTTCTGCACCTGCAGGCTCTTGTCGTCCTCCTCGTCCCAGAACTTGCCGAAGCGCCGCGCCGCGGCCTCGCCGGAGAGCTTCTCGATGGCGGCCTGGTCGGCCTTGGAGATCTTGTTTCAGGTGGCTTCGTTCATCACGAAGGCGAAGCTCGTGTTGTACGCGCCACCGGGGATGGCGGTGCGGAACTTGGTGAATCTCTCGAGCTTGAACGAGAGCACGGATTCGTCAGGGAACCAGTTGCCGTCCATCACACCCGACGAGAGCATCTCGTAGGCCTGGCTCGCCGGGCGCAGCGTCATGTTCACGCCCAGCGCCTTGCCCACGTCGTTGACGAAGCCGCCGCCGACGCGGAACTTCAGGCCCTCGAAGTCGGCCACGGAGCGGATGGGCTTCTTGTTGTTGAAGATGATGCCGGGGCCGTGCGTGAACACGGTGATGACCTTGAGGCCGCGGTGTTCGTTGAAGCGCGCCAGGTGGCGCTCGTAGATGCGCTGATAGGCCACGCTGGTGGCCACCGAGTCGTCACCGAGGAAGGGGAACTCGGCGATGCCGGTCATCATGTAGCGGCCCGGGGTGTAGCCGTGCACGCTGAAGGAGAGGTCGGCCTGGCCGTCGCGGATGGCGTCGAAGGTGGCCGGCGGCGGCGACA
>JBJTVI010000165.1:0-7887 GCA_046081145.1 Rubrivivax sp. | reverse complement strand
CCCGGCCAGCACGATCCGCTCGGTGCGGCGAGTGCGCCCATCCCGCGCCAGCCATGCGGCGCCCAGGATGGCGAGGGCCGGCAGCCCCGGCAGCACGTAGGTCCAGATGATGTTGCGCGCCGCGGTAAAGAACAGGCAGGGCCACAGCGCCCACGCCCACAAGTACAGGCTGCCGTGCGCACCCGCGCTGCCTGGGCCCACGAGGGAAGTCAGCAGGTGCCTGCGCCGCCCCCATGCCAGCAGTGGCAGGAGCAGCGTCCAGGGCAGGCAGCCCACCAGCAGGAAGCCCCAGATCATTCCGCGCGGCTCGACATGCGCATTGCCGTAGCGGTCGCCGTCCCAGCCCGGCACCGTGAAGCGCCGCCAGTGCTCGCCCACGAGGAAGTAGTCCAGGAAGCCAGGGGTCTTGCGCTCGGCCAGCAGGTACCAGGGCAGGGCGATGGCCAGCATCAGGAGCGTGCCGCGCACCCAGGGCAGGCCCCTCCAGGTCCGGGCAAAGGCCCGCGTGGCCACCACCCAGGTGGCCATCGGCATCCCCGCCAGCACGAGCGCGATCGGGCCCTTGGCCAGCAGGCCCACGGCCAGCCCCGCAAAGAGCAGCCAGCCCTCGCGTGGGGCCTCGGCCGAGCCCGCATGCAGGCCGCGCCAGAAGCCGCGCATGGCCAGCACCAGGCCGGCCAGAAGCGCCATGTCGGTGAGGACGGCACCGGCGCAGACGTAGAAGAGCGCTGCAGACCACAGCAGCACCACCGCCAACTGCGCCCGGGCCGCCCCGTGCTCGCGTCGCTGCCAATCCCACACCACCCAGCTGACGAACACCCCGGCCAGGAAGTGGCCGATCCGCGCCCCGAAGCCCTCCAGGCCGAAGACACCCATGCCTGCGGCCGTGAGCCAGGTGTAGAGCGGCGGCTTGCCCCAGAAGGGCACGCCGTCGTCGAACCAGGGCGTGATCCAGTCGCCGAGCTCGAGCATGCGCCGCCCGATGTCGGCATAACGGGCCTCGCTCGAGTCGGCCAGCGGCAGCAGCGCCAGCGAGGCCAGGCGCATGAGCACGAGTGCCCAGAGCGCTGCCCACAGCCAGGTGCTCACGCGGGGGCTGGCCCGCTCGCGGGCCGGCATCGAGGGTTGAGGCATCGACACGCCCGAAGTGTGTCACGGCCGCCGGCGTGGCCCCTTCCTGGGCCGGCGATGCGCCGGCGCAAGCCGCTGCGCAGGCAAGCGGGCAGGGTGCCGCATCCGGTGAACGCGATGACGATCGAAGCCCCCGCCCCTGCCTGCGAACCCGAGGTGGTGCCCCGCTGCGCGCTGCACGCGGTGCCACGCACGTTGCTCGTCCCGCTGGTTGCACGTGCCTGGGGTGCTGAGCGCTAACCCTGGCTGGCCTGCGCCGACCGCGATGCCAGGCGGCTGCTGGCCTGCGTGGAGCCGGGCGCGCGCGTGCTGCTGGATGACGCCCTCGTGGTGCTGAACGTGCTGTGGCGCACGCGGGTGCTCAAGGAGGCCGGGCAAGGCTTCTTTGCGCGGCATCCGCAGGCCGCCGGGGCGAACCTGGGTTGCGGCCTGTCCAACCCCTTCCAGTGGCTCGACACCGGCCGCAACACGTGGCTCGACGCTGACCTGCCCGAGGTGATGGCCATGCGGCGCGCGCTGCTGCCCGCCCACCCTCCCCGCAGGCGGCAGGCCGAGGTGGACCTGCGGGTGCCGGGCTGGTGGAGTCGGCTCGAGCTCCCGCCTGCCAACGCGGAGGTGCCGGTGTTCGTGCTCTGCGAGGGTGTGCTGATGTACCTCCGGCCGCGCGAGGTGCAGGCCCTGCTTGCGGAGTTCGGTGCCTGCGCGCCAGCGGGCTCGCAGCTTCTGGCCGATTTCATCTCGCACCTGGGCGTGGGGTGCGCGCGGGCGCTGCCCAGCCTGGCGCAGGAACGCGCGCAGTTTCGCTGGGGCGCGCAGGAATGGTCGGACTTCACCGAGCCGCACCCGCGGCTGCGCCTGCTGGCCCGGCACAGCGCCGCACAGTGCTACGGCTGGTGGGCCCGTCTGATGGAAGCGGGGGCTGAGCCGTTGCTCGGGCCGGCTCTTTACGGGATGGCGCTGTTGGGGGTGTGAGCGGCAGGCAGTCGGCGGGTGAACGGTGTGCAAGCCTCAGGCAGTCGCCACCCGGCCCGTGGCCTACTTCAGGACTTCGAAGAGATTGTTGAAGTCATCGGTCCAGGGGCGCCGGCCCGGCACGGCTGGCAGCTCCGTACCCTTGCCGTCCTGACGCAGCGCGGCCAGCAGCCGCTCGTTGCGGGTGATGACGACCCAGTCGGAGTGGTACTGCGGGCTGTCCGAGGGCGGCTCGTCGACGACGAGCACGGCCTGCCAGCCGATCTGGTCTGCGAGCTGTCGCACCACGCCACGCAGGTCGAGGTAGCGGTTGGTGATGTGAAAGACGATGGCGCCATCGTCGAGGACATGGCGGCGATAGGCCTGCATCGCCTCGCGCGTGATCAGGTGCACCGGGATGGAGTCGCTGGAGAAGGCATCGATGGCCAGCACGTGCAGCCGCTGCGGCGCCTCACGCTCGAGCACGAGGCGCGCATCGCCCAGCGGCGTGACGATCTCCGCCGGGCTTTGCTGCAGATAGCTGAAGCGCCGCCGGGCAAGCTCGAGCACCTGCGGGTTGATCTCGTAGATGCGGTAGTGGTCGCCCTGGCGGCCATAGGTGGCGAGGGTGCCCACGCCCAGGCCGATGAGGCCGGCTCGCTGTGGCCCGCTGCCCTGGATTTCGCGCATGGTGTCGAGCGTCAGGCCGATGCCCGAGCCGGGCCCGTAGTAGGTGGTGGCCTCGCGTCGGCGATCGGGGTTGCGGTATTGCTCACCGTGGATGATCACGCCGTGCAACAGGCGGTCACGCGCGTTGAGCTCGCTGTCGGGCTCCACCGCCTGCACGCGCAGCGTCCCGTAGAAGTTGCGCGACATGTCGCTCGCGCCCTGGCGCACGTAGCCGTCATAGTCGTGGTACGCCACGAGGCAGCCTGCCGCGCACAGCACGCACCAGCCGCCGCGCCACCAGGCGCGTGAGGCCAGCGACAGGCCGGCGGCCAGGATCGCGGTCAGCGTCAGGGCCTGAGCGAATTCCCAGGTCCAGTCGTACACCACCGGAGCCACCACGCCCACGAGCAGGCCGCCCACCGCCCCACCGAGCGACACCATCAGGTAAAAGCGCGTGAGGTACGAGGGGTGGGGCTTGCGCCGCACCAGCTCGCCGTGACAGAACATGCAGGCCAGGAACAGGCCGGCGCCATAGACCGGCACGGCCTGCGTCACCGGCATGATCGAGCGCACCGGCGCGAGCCACGGGGCCGCCTCCTGCGGGTCGAGCCGCCAGCTCAGCGCACCGAGCATGACCAGCGCCAGCGCCGCCACCAGCGGCACCATCCAGGACGGCCGGTACCAGCCCTGGCCTTAAAAGGTGAGGATGAAGGTGGTGAGGTACAGCACCAGGGGCAGCACCCACAGGAAGGGCACCGAGGCCACGTTCTGGGTGATGTGGGTGGTGGTGCCTAGGAGCATCACCGAGCCCAGCGCCGCAAGCGTGAGCCACAGCAACTGGAGATGCCAGGGCGGGCCCGGCACATGCTCGGGCGCGGCGGGGGTGACGCCACGCGTGGTCTCCGGCGCGGCGGTTGCGGGTGGGACCGGCGCTGCAGCCGCGGGGCGCGACTGCGCCCGAACCGCCGCCCAGGCCGATGCCGCCGCGAGCACCACGAACATCGCATAGCCCACGCTCCACGCCCACGATTGCAGCTTCACGCTGGTGAGCGGCTCGATCAGCGGCGGGTAGGCAATGAGCGCGCCCATCGATGCCACGTTGCTCAGCGCATAGAGGCGATAGACCTGACCATGTTCGAAGCGGCGCGCGAACCAGGCCTGCACCAGCGGGCCGGTGGTGGAGAGCATCAGGTAGGGCAGGCCGATCGTGACGGCCAGCAACAGCAAGATGCGGCCCACGGGCTCGGAGTCGGCCTGCGGCTTGAGCGCCTCGCTGGCGACGATGGGCAGCGCCGCCAGGCTCAGCAGCAGCAACGCCGTGTGGACGATGGCCTGGCGCCGTGCGCCGACGCGGCGGATGAGCGTGTCGGCGTAGAAGTAGCCCGCCAGCAGCACGCACTGGAAGAAGACCATGCAGGTCGTCCACACCGCCGAGGAGCCGCCGAACCACGGCAGGATCTGCTTGGCGATGATCGGCTGGACCAGGAAGAGCAGGAAGGCCGACAGGGCGATCGTGGAGGCGAAGAGCAGCATGGTGGTCAGCCAGCCCGATGCCCGGGCGGCGCAGGGGGAGAGGTGTGCGCAGCAGCCGGCTGGCCTTGCGGTGCGGGCCACGGGGCCGAGGGGGCCGAGGGGGCGAAGTATCGGGCAAAGCGCGGGCGGGTGTGCTGCGGCGTGAGCGGTTGAACTGGCACACTCTGCGGCCCGTTCCTCTTTGACCTCGCCAGCAGGATCCCCGACGATGTTTCGCAGCAAGTACCTCGACCACCCGGAGCTCATGGTCAGTTGCGTACCTGGGCTGATCGGCATCCCGGGCTCGCCCGCCTCTCCTCGATCGGCACGAGCGCACAGGGCCGGGACATCCCGCTCCTGACCATCGGCCGCGACCCCGACCAGGGCCGCCCGGCCGTGTGGGTGGACGGCAACATGCACGCCTCGGAGGTCTGTGGCTCGAGCGTGGCGCTGGCCATTGCCGAAGACCTGCTTGCCCTGCACGCCGGGCGCAACGAGGTGGGTGGCAAGCCTTTGCCGGCGCACCTGGCCGAGGTGCTGCGCGAGACGATCTTCTACATCGTGCCCCGGATTTCACCCGATGGTGCCGAGACCGTGCTCAAGACGGGCCGCTACGTCCGATCGAGCCCGGTGAATGACCGCGCCGCCAAGGGGCACGCCCACTGGCAGGTTGCCGATGTGGACGGCGATGGCCTGGCGCTGACGATGCGCAAGCTCGACCCCGAGGGCGAGCTCGTCGAATTGCGCGGGGCCGATGGCCAGCCACTGCACCCGCCGGTGATGGCGGCCCGCCTGCCCGAGGATGAAGGCCCCTTCTACAAGCTCTACCCCGAGGGGCACATCGTCAATTTCGACGGCCGCACGATCCCGGCGCCCAACTTCCTGAGCGACAACCTCTACTACTTCAACCGCAACTTCCCCTACGACTGGAAGCCCGAGCCCCAGCAGGCTGGGGCCGGGCATTTCCCGGGCAGCGCGCCGGAGACGCGTGCGGTGATGGAGTTCGCCACGCGCCACCCGAACATCATGGTGTGGCTGAACCTGCACACCTTCGGGGGTGTGCTGATCCGGCCGCTGGGCGACAAGCCCGACTCCAAGATGAACCCGGGAGACCTGGCCATCTACCAGCAGGTCGAGGCCTGGATGACCGAGCACACGGGCTACGCTACCGTGAGCGGCTTCCACGAGTTTCTCTACGAGCCCGACAAGCCGCTGCATGGCGACCTCACCGAGTACGCCTATCACCACCGCGGCGCCCTGTCCTATGTCGTGGAGCTGTGGGACGTGTTCACGCAGCTGGGGATCGAGCGCAAGAAGCCTTTTGTCGACCACTACAGCAAGTTCACGCGGGAGAACCTGCGCGCCCTGGCCGAGCTCGACCGCAGCCAGAACGCCGGGCGCCTGTTTCGCCCCTGGCGCAAGGTGCAGCACCCGCAGCTCGGTGAGGTGGAGGTGGCCGGCTACGACCCGCGCGTGGGCATCTGGAACCCGCCGCTGGAGCGGCTGGACGAGACCTGCCGCGCGCAGTCGGCCGCCTTCCTGCGCGTGGCGGCTCTCGTGCCGCGCGTGGGGCTCGAGGTGGTGTCGCAGCAACGGGATGACGCCAGCGGCACGACCCGCATCGAGCTGCGCGTGTGCAACCGTGGCTACCTCGGCACCTGCGGGCTCCCTTCGGCCAAGGGCCTGCCGCACGTGGAGCCGCTGCGCATGACGGTGCAGGCCGAAGGCGGCGCGCAGGTGCTGGCCCCCAGCCAGGCTGTCGTCGAGATCGGCCACCTCGAAGGCTGGGGCTCGGGCCTGTACGGCGGCTCGAGCGTGTTCTCGCCATGGACACGCGGCAATGGCCACGAGCGTTTCGTCACGCTGGTGGTGCGGGGCGCGGGGCGGCTGCGGGTGCAGCTGAGCAGCTGCCGGGTGGGCAGCTACGGGGTGGAGGTGCCAGCGGTGCCCTGAGGCACGGCCGATGCTTCAGCCTTGCGCGCGCAGCCAGGCGAAGCAGGCCAGGCCGATGGCGGCAAACGCCATCGCGAACATGATCGCCTGCCCGGCGATCAGCCCCGCCACCGCCAATGCCACGCCCGCTGCAGCCAGCAGCAGCGGGCCCACCAGGTCCCCGCTGAGCTTCAGCCCGCGCAGCGACCACCAGCCCATGCCCGCAAGCAGCAAGGCCGCCAGGAGGATGAGCGGCTGCTGGCTCACGAGGCTCACGATCACGAGTGCGGCGGCAGAGGTCAGCATCAGGATCGGCCCGGTCATGAAGCGGCCGAGATCCAGGCCGCGCAGCGACCAGAAGCCCAGGCCGACGAGGATGGCGGCGAAGGCGATCAGGGGCAACTCCATGCCGAGGAGCCCGGCGACGAGCAGGATGGCCCCGCCTGCCATGAGCAGGTAGGAGCCTGTGGTGGGCTTGAGCGTCATGGTGTCTCCTGGGCGGGGGTGGGACGCAGCGTCAAGGTTACCTCAGCATCGGCCAAAAGAAAAACGGGCCAGTGCGCATCCGGTGCCGTGCAAGTCCATCTTCTCGTCCTCGGGGTCCGACCGGAGGAAGCTATCACGGCCGCTACATGGCGGCTACAGAGACCCCTTGAAAGAAGCTCGGGAAAAGAAAAAAGCACTTAGACCAGAAGGCCTAAGTGCTTGATTCGTGCGGCTTTTTCTTGGCTCCCCGACCTGGGCTCGAACCAGGGACCTACGGATTAACAGTCCGGCGCTCTACCGACTGAGCTATCGGGGAACAGCCTCGCATTATAGCCCGTGATCAGAGATCGGCCTGCAGGCTCACGCGCCACGTGCGGGGCGCCAGTGGGAAGAGGTAGGCGTGGCCGAACTGGTAGGGCGCTTCGCGCCAGGCGCGGCGGTCGGTGGCGTTGTCCAGGCCGGCGCGCCAGGTGAGGATGGCCGCGCTCGTGCGCACCGTCCAGCGGGCAGAGAGGTCCAGCCGGCTCCAGCCGGGAATGCGCACGGAAGCGTCGTAGGGCAGCACCACGCGGTCGCCCTCGGCCACGAGAAGGGCCGTGAGCTCCGCGCCGCCAAACACCGCCACGCGCCACGTCGTGCCCGCGCGAAGGGTGCCGCGCGGTACGTTCGCGGGGCGCAGGCCGTTGGCTGCGGGGTCACTGGCGCCGCGTCGCTCGGCCTGCAGCCACAGCGCCCCTGCGTGCCACTGCCACGCGCCCGCGCGCCAGTTGCCTTGCAGCTCCACACCGCGGTGGCGTGCGCTGCCGTCGATGGCGCGGCGGCAGGTACGCGCTGCGTCGCAGCTGCCGAGGTCCACGGCCAGGGGGCGGTCGATGTCGAAGGCGGCCAGCGTCAGCTCGGAGGCGTCCCCGCGGTGCTTGGCGCCGGCTTCGAGCTGACGGCTTGCCAGCGCGGGCAGGGGCTGCCCGGCGTTCACGTAGCGCGCCCGGTTCGGGGCCACTTCGACCTCGAGCCCGCGGCCCCAGCTCACGTAGACGAGGCTGCGAGGGGTGAGGTCGTGCGCCAGCGCCAGCCAGGGGGTGGTGGCCGATTGCTCCAGCCGCGTGGCGCGCAGCCCGTCGGAGGCGGCGCTCGTGCGCTCTGCGCGCCGGTCAAGCTGCACATGGCGCAGCCCTGCCCACAGCTGCCACGCCGGCGCCAGACGCA
>JBJTVI010000164.1:0-6063 GCA_046081145.1 Rubrivivax sp. | reverse complement strand
CCTTCAACTCGTCCCAGCAGGCGCGGCTGGCGCACTCCGCCCCGGCGCTGGCGCCTGTGTCCATCGCGCTGAATTCATCCAGCCTGTACGCCGGCCAGGCCATGGGCGCAGCGCTGGGGGCATCGCTGGTGGTGGCGGTGGGCTACGGGGCCCTGGGGCCTGCCGGCCTGTTGCTCGTGGCTGGAGCGTTTGCCTGCTCGGTGCTGGCGGATCGGCGGCAGGACGCCCGGAACACGCCGTGAGCCACGGGCAGCACCCCGCTTTGCGCCCTCGTGCCCGCCTGCAGCAGGAAAAATGCCTTCACCCTGGCGCTGCCAGCGCCTCCACGTCCAGTTGCAGCACGGTCTCGGGCTTGAGCACGATGTCCAGGCGCGGCGCGGGCAGCACGCGCCCCGCCGGCAGACGCCAGCGATAGCCCGCCAGCAGCGCCGCCGCGATGAGCTGCATCTCCACCATGGCGAAGTGCTGGCCCAGGCACACGTGCGGACCGCTGCCGAAGGGCAGCCATGCGCCGCGCGGAATCTCCGGCGCGCCCGGCATGAAACGCTCGGGCCTGAAGGCGAGCGGCTCGGGAAACCAGCGGGCATCGCGCTGCACTTCCCACACGGGCACGCTGATGCAATCGCCGGCCGGCACGCGATAGCCCAGCAGGTTCACGTCCCGTCGCACCTGGCGTATGAATGGTGCAGGGATCGGCGGGCGCAGCCGCAGGGTTTCCTTGAGGGTGGCCTCCAGCCAGGGCATGCGCGACAGATGCTCCGGCGCTGGCGCCACGGGCAAGCCTTGCAGCCCCCAGGCGGCGCGCACTTCGTCGCGGGCGCGCTCTGCCGCCTCGGGATGCTCGGCCATGAAGCCCATCCACCAGGTGAGCGCCGTGGCCGATGTGTCGTACCCGGCGAGAAACAGCGCCAGGCAGTTGTCTTCCACCTCCCCGGGGCTCAGGTGCCGGTCCTTGTCGGGCGCGGGCACCTCATCCTGCGCCTGCAACATCATGTGCAGGAGGTCGCTCCTCCCGGCCTCGGGCGTGCCGCCAAGGGCTTGCCGGGATTCGATGTGGCCGCGAACCAACTGCCGAAGCAGGTCGCGCGCTGCCCACGTGGCGCGGCGGCCCGGATAGGGCATCCAGTCGGGCGGAATCCAGGGCCAGAAGATCATCCGCATGCCCTGCAGCTCCAGCTGGTGAATGGCGTCCGACACCGTCTGCAGCCGCCCCGGGTCCATGCGCTCGCCGAAGAGCACCCGCAGGATCACGTCCATGGTGAGACGGGCGGTGTAGGCATGCGCGTCCACCTGAACCGAGTGCCCGGGTCCCACCGGCAGGCTCTCGGCATTGACCTGGGCCAGAGCCTGGGTCATCAGCGCCATGTAGCCTGCGACCTTGCGCGCCGAAAACGCCGGGTTGAGGATGCGGCGCTGGCGCTTCCAATCCGCGCCCTCGGTGGTGAGCACGTTCAGGCCCTGGCCAATCTGGAACACCCGGATCTGCCGCTCTTCCTTGGAGATGGCCTCGTCCTGGTCCGCCAGCGCCGCGCGCACCATGGCCGGATGAAAAACGAAATGGAACTCGCGCCCCAGCACGCGCGCCTGCACCACATCGCCTGCCGGGTGGATGTCCCGCCAGGTACCCAGCGGATCGCGGCGCAGCGCCTGCACCAGCGGCCACCCCAGGCGCGGCGTGGGCAGGCGGACGCTGTGCAGAGGCGGCGCATGGTCGGCGCGGGACAAGATCGGAACCGCGGCGCTGGTGGAGCTGGGAGTTGACGGTGTCGGCACGTGACAAGCCTACCGCGCCAGCCGCAGGCCAATCATCGCAGCCGCGACGATATGCGCCAGGGTGATCAGAACCGACAGCCCATGAAGGCGCGCAAAACGCGCCTTCAGACCCAGGTCCGTCGCCTTGTTGATGGCCGGCATGAGCACTTGCCGGGCAGGCACCGTGGTGAGCGCGATCGACGCCAGCCCCACCGCACTGAGCGGATCCCGGGACCACGACAGCAGCGCGGCGGCACCCGCCGTGACCATCACGAACAGGTAGAAGGAAGGAAACGCCTTGCGGATGAGCGCCCGCGCGTCCGGCAACGGCAATGCCTTGAAGGCGAAGGCGGCGAAGCCTGCGGCAAACAACAGCATGCCGCCGAAGAGCAGCGCCGCGCTCAGCAACGCCGCGCTGCCCAGAACGATATGGAGCATTCCAGTGTTCCCACCCGTGATCGCGTTTCAGAAATACCTGCAAACCCCCACAGCCGCCCGGGACCCGCCGGAGACCAGGCAACGCCACACGCCGAGCAACGGGCCCGCCGTTTCGTCCCAGCGCGACGCAGCGTCATCGCGGTGGGCCGCCTCGTCGCGGCGGCATTCCTCCAGCAGGTGGCGCAGCGCCGCCAGCGCCAGTTGCCCGCCTGGCCGAGGCCCTTGCAAACCCTCGCCGGCCGCCTCCTGGCCCAGCAGGGCGTCGATGCGCTCCACCTGCGCCGCGTAGTGACGATCCACGAAGGTCTCCACCGACTGGATGGTCGCATACACCGCACGCGGTCCGCCCAGCACGGGCAGCGCTCCCGTCAGCCACCCGGCCAGGCGCCACAGCGGCAGAAGGCGACTGCGCCAGCGCGGCGGCACCGCCTGCTCCACCAGCTCGAGGTGCCGAAGCTCGGTCTCCAGATGGTGGGCGGCGAAAACGCGCACCGCCGGGTCCCGCGTCACCGCGAGCACGCCGCGGTAGATCATGACGGCACCCGTCTCGCCGGCGTGGTCGGTGCGCAGTTCCCGCAGCAGGTCGAGGGGCAGCGGTCGAGGTTGGTCCTGCACGGGCCCCATTTGATCGGGCGCTCCAGAAAGAGACGACAAAGAACCGGAACCACGCCCTCGCCAGAGGACACCACCGTGGCCAATTGGGCGCCGGTGCCAGGCGTTGCCACCAACGGTTGATAACGAGGTTAACACGCAACGCGCAAGGTACCCGCGCAAACGCGGCACGGGCTGGTTCCATCCGGCCCATGGAGCGCCACCGGGTACGCCGTTGCCGGGAACCAGCAGCAATACGTCCCGCGGGCGAACCCGGCGGTTTAGCGCCGCACTACACTGCCGGCTCAGGAGACTCGTCCATGCCCACTACCCTCGCCAGCGTTTGCACCCTCGACTGCCCGGACACCTGCAGCCTGCAGGTGAGCGTCGAGGACGGCCGGATCATCCGCGTGCGAGGCTCGCACGCCCTGCCCTACACCGACGGCGTCATCTGCAGCAAGGTCGCGCGCCACACGGCGCAGTGGGTCCACGGCCCCCAGCGCCTGCTGCATCCGCTGCGCCGCGACGGCCCCCGCGGCAGCGGCCGTTTCGTTCCCATCAGCTGGCGCGCCGCCCTGGACGAGATCCACGCCCGCACCACCGAGGTGATCGCCCGCCACGGCCCGCAGGCGGTGATGCCGCTCAACTACGCCGGCCCCCACGGCATGCTCGCCGGCGACAGCATGTCGCTGCGCTTCTTCCACCGCCTGGGCGCCAGCCAGCTCTACCGCGGCGCGCTGTGCGGCGCGGTGCGCCGCGAGGCATGGGTGGGCACCTACGGCGCGGTGCCCGGCATCGGCCCGGAGGCGGCGGCCGCGGCGGCGCTGAACATCGTCTGGGGCAACAACGCCACGGTCACCAACCTGCACCTGGTGCGCGCCATCACGCGATCGCGGCGCGCCGGAGGCCGGCTGGTGGTGATCGACCCGCTGCGCACCCGCATTGCCGAACTGGCCGACCTGCACCTTGCCCCGCTGCCCGGCACCGACGTGCTGCTCGGCTTTGCCCTGGCGCTGGAGTTGCAGGCGCTGGGGGCCCACGACGCTGGCTTCATCGCGCGCCACGTGGTGGGCTACGAGGACTACATGGCGCGGGCGGCGCAGTGGCCTCTGGAACGCGCCGCCGCGGCCTGCGCCGTGAACCCCGAGGACATCCGCATGCTGGCCCGCTGGATGGCGCAGGCCGACCCGCTGGTGCTGGCGCCCGGCAACGGCCTGGAGCGCGGGCGCAACGGCGGCAGCGGCGTGCGCGCGGCCATCGCCCTGCCCGCGCTACTGGGCCGGCTGGACGCCCGCAGCGGCATCGTGCTCGGTGCAGGCTTCGCTTTCCCGCGGGCGAGCGCGGCCCTCACCCGGCCGGACCTGCTGCCTCCCGGCACCCGAACGCTGAACCTGCTCGACACCGGACGGCTGCTGCTCGAGGACCCGGTGGATCCTCCCATCCGCGCCGTTTTCATCTACAACCACAACCCCGTGGTGGTGCTGCCCCACCAGGACCGCGTGGTGCGAGGGCTGGCGCGCGAGGAAATCTTCACCTGCGGCATCGAGATCGCCATGACCGAAAGCATGGCCTTCTGCGACATCGTGCTGCCAGCCGCCGGCAGCTTCGAGAGCCCGGATCTCTATGCCTCCTACGGCCAGCACTGGCTGCAGCGGGCAGAACCGGTGCTGCCGCCGCCCGGCGAAGCGCTGCCCAACACCGAGATCTTCCGGCAACTGGCGGCGCGCTTCGGCTTCGACGAACCTTGTTTCCGCGACGACGATGCCGCCCTGATGGACGCCGCCCTGGTCACCAACCATCCCCGGCTGCAAGGACAGCGCCCCAGCCAACTGCCCACGGACCGAGCCTTGCGCATGAGCGCCGAGGACGGCTCACCGCTTGCGCTCATGGTCAACCAGATGCCAGCCACACCCAGCGGCCGCATCGAACTCGCCTCCGACACCCTGGCGGCGCGCTGGGGCGGGGGGCAGCGCCTGCCGGATTACCAACCGGCAGAGGCCGAGGGCCTGGCGCTGATATCGCCCGCCTCCGACAAACGCATCTCCTCCACGCTGCTCGGCAGCGGCGGGCAGCCGGGGGAGGCACCGGCGCTGCTCATGCATCCACGGGACGCGCAGGCACGGGGCCTTGGCGCCGCGGGCCGGGTGCGCGTGCGCAACGCCCTGGGCGAAGTGGAGCTTCCACTCCACATCACCGATCGTGTGCCGCCCGGCGTGGTGTCATCCGAAAAGGGTGCGTGGCTGGCCACCAGCCCCACGGGGCGAACCATCAGCGCTCTCGTGAGCGCCGACCGGCGCAGCGATATTGCCGATGGCGCCTGTTTCAACGACACCCGGGTGGAGGTGGTGGCAGCCGATTGACCAGTTCGCCCCACATCGGGCGGCGGCATCCATCCCGAAGCTGTGGGCTGGTCCTGAAGCCGAAGGTCGCTGGCAGTGAACCTCGCGCATCACCACGCCGCGAACGCCACGCCCGGTGCACCAGCTGAACGCGCGGGCGCTGACGGAGCCGCGAGGGCCGTAGCCCTGCCGCACGCAACCACTGTGGCGCCGAGAGGCTCGGGGCTCGGTGGCGCGTTGTCGATTGCCATGTGGGTTACATCTCTCGTGGGGTCTTGCCGGTCCAGCGCTGAAAAGCGCGGAAAAAAGAGTTCGGGTCCTCGAAACCGAGCAGGAAGGAAATCTCCGCCCCGCTCATGGACGAATGCTTGAGGTAGTGGTGCGCCAATTCCGTGCGCACCTCGTCCAGCGTGCGCTGAAAGGTGGTCCCCTCCTGTTGCAGACGGCGCTGCAGCGTGCGCGAACTCAGCCCGAGCTTGCGGCCCAGCGCATCCATGGCCACGTCACCGGCCGGCAGGGCCTCCAGCAGTGCGCTGCGCAGCCTGTCGGCCACCCGGGCGCGGGCGTCCAGCTCGGACAAGCGCTGCCGCCGCGCCGGCTCAAAGAACGACCACAAACCCGGATTCACGGTCAGGAACGGCCGCCGTGCATCCTCGGTGCTGAACACCAGGCGGGGCACCACACCGCGGGTAACGGGCACGCCCAGGAACTCCTCGTATGCGGCGCGCGGCTCCAGTGCGAACGGGCTCGCCACGCTCAGTGGCCTGAGAGCCGTGCGGGTAGCCATACGCGCCAGCTGCACGAAAAACACCAGCTCGAAGGCCACGAGCACCGGCGGCGGAATGGCTCCGGGCTCGGGCCAGTACAACGTGAGGGTGGTGCGGCGCGCGGTGGTCTCCACCTCGATCCGCATGGGGCAGATCAGGCGCTTGTACTTGGCGAT
>JBJTVI010000163.1:0-5145 GCA_046081145.1 Rubrivivax sp. | reverse complement strand
GTCGTGCTCCTCGTCGACGATGACGAGCCCGGGGCGCGGCAGCGGCGTGAACACCGCCAGCCGGGTGCCCAGCACGATGTCGGCCTGCCCGAGGTGGGCGAGCAGCCAGGCCCGCAGCCGCTGCGCCGGGGTCAGCGCGCTGTGCTGGCTCACGAGCACGCGGCCCGGAAAGCGCGCGCGCAGGCGCTGCTCGAGTTGCGGCGTGAGGTTGATCTCCGGCACCAGCATCAGCACCTGGCGACCGGCCGCCAGGGCCCGCTCGGCCGCGCGCAGGTACACCTCCGTCTTGCCGCTGCCCGTGGCGCCGTGCAGCAGCACCGGGCGCAACGGGTCGGCTTCCCAGGCCGCCAGGGCGGCGAGCTGCTCTGCGGTGGGCTCGGGTACGTCGGGCGGGGCGGCATCCGCGCTGTCGGGGCGCGGCGGGTCCTCCCGGTCCTCCCGGCCCCCCTGCCCCGCGCGGGCCAGACGTGCCACGCGCCGGGCCAGCTGCGTGGCGTCGAGCCGGCGCAACTCGGGCGGCAGGATCGACAGCGCCAGCTCGCCCAGCCCGCGCTGGTAGTAGCCCGCGGCAAAGCTCACCAGCCTGCGCCAGGCTGGCGAGAGGGCAGGCACGCTCAGCATCTCTTCACCCAGGGGCTTGAGCGCACGGGCTTCGGCAGATGCGGGGGCCGGCGTGTCGGCCGCGGTGTGCCCGGGCTCGGCATCGTCCCAGACGATGCCCGTCACCGTCCGCGAGCCCAGCGGCACCCGCACCAAAGTGCCTGGTGGCGGCGCCGCCGGGGAGCAGGCGTAGTCGAGCACGCTGGCCAGCGCCGCATGCTGCGGCGTGTCCACGGCCACCCGTGCAACGGCCGCCCCGCTCATCGGCAGCCGGGCCCCGCGCCCGCCGGCAGCGAAACGGGCCAGACTTGAGGAGAAAGCGCCAAGTGGTTGATCTTCCGCACCTTTTTCGTTGTCCACGGAATGTGTGGATAACTTTGTGGGCAAATCGGGCCGACCGCCCGGAAGGCCTTGATTTTCGGGCCTGTGCGGTTCAATGCCCCATTTCGCAGCACCGGCGTGATCCTTTGTGAATCAAGGACTTAGGCGATCAGGGTCGCCACGGGGGCGGCGCCCGGGGCGTACGGGCCTTGAGCACGCGCAAACGCGAACTTTGGGGATAAGTCAAGCCCTGAGCGCTCACTCACGCGCTCGGGCGCCACTCACCGAGGCCCGCGCAGCGTGCGCCCATGTCGGTGCACGGCCTCGACCAGGGCCTGCACGTGCTCGGGTGGCGTGAAGCGGCTGATGCCGTGCCCGAGGTTGAAGACGTGGCCCCCCCAGGAGCCATCGGTGCGCTGCGGTGCGCCGAAGCTGTCGAGCACCGCGCAGGCCTCGCGCGCCACCGCCTCGGGCGGGGCAAAGAGCACGTTGGGGTCGAGGTTGCCCTGCAGCGCCACGCGGTCGGCGAGCTGCGCGCGCGCCTGGCCGAGGTTGACCGTCCAGTCCACGCCCACCACGTCGGCGCCGCAGCCGGCGATGGCCTGCAGCCACGGCCCGCCGCCCTTGGTGAAGACGATGCACGGAATGCGCGCGCCATCCTTCTCGCGCTGCAGGCCCGCCACGACCTGCGCCGTGTAGCGCAGGCTGAAGCGCTGGAAGGCGCCGTCGGCCAGCACCCCGCCCCAGGAATCGAAGACCATTACGGCCTGCGCGCCGGCGTCGATCTGGGCGTTGAGATAGGCCGCCACGGCCTGCGCATTGATGTCGAGCAGCCGCTCCATCAGGTCCGGGCGGGAATAGAGCATCGTCTTGACGAGGCGGTAGTCATCCGACCCCCCGCCCTCGACCATGTAGCAGGCCAGCGTCCAGGGGCTGCCGGAAAAGCCGATCAGCGGCACCCGGCCGCCGAGCGCGCGGCGGATGGAGGTGACGGCGTCGAACACGTAGCGCAGCCGCTGCATGTCGGGCACGCGCAGCGCCGCCACCGCCGCCTCGTCGCGCACCGTGCGCTCGAAGCGCGGGCCCTCGCCCTCGGAGAAGGACAGCCCCAGCCCCATCGCATCGGGCACCGTAAGGATGTCGGAAAACAGGATCGCGGCGTCGAGCTCGTAGCGCTCCAGCGGCTGCAGCGTCACCTCGGTGGCGAACTGCGGGCTCGTGGCCAGGCCCATGAAGCTGCCGGCCTGCGCGCGCGTGGCGCGGTATTCGGGCAGGTAGCGCCCGGCCTGGCGCATCAGCCACACCGGCGTCGTCTCGGTGGGCTGGCGCAGGCAGGCGCGCAGGAAGGTGTCGTTGCGTAGGGGGGCGAAGGCAGCGCTCATCGGCGCATTATCGGGTGCCCCGTGCCCCGTGCCCCGGCCGCGTCGCCCGCGCAAGCGAGGTGGCGCCGGGCCTGAGCGCCAGCGTGGCGCAGACGGGGTCTTCAGCCCCGGGTGGCCAGCGCCGAATCGGCCTCGTGCTGGGTGCGAAACACCTCGCCCGTGAGCCAGCTGCCGAGCTCGGCGGCGTGCAGCCGGTCGGCCACCGGCCCCTTGAGCTCCGACAGGTGCAGCGCGATGCCGCGCGCGTGCAGTTCGCCGGCCAGCTGGCGCAAGGCCTCCAGCCCCGTGAGGTCGATGCCGTTGACCCCGGGCATCATGAGCACCACGTGGCGCAGCGCGGGCCGGGCGAGCACCTGCTCGAGCAGCATCTCCACCAGCCAGCGCGAGTTCGTGAAGACCAGGCTCTCGTCGATGCGCAGCGCCAGCACGTGGGGCTGCGTCTGCACCTGGAAGCGCCGCACGTTGCGAAACGCCTCCGTGCCCGGCAGCCGGCCCACCTCGGCCCAGTGCGGACGCGCGGTGTTGCGAAGCAGCAGCGCCACCGCCCCCGCAACGCCTGCAAGCAGCGCCGGCTCCACCCCGGCCACCACCGTGAGCAGCGCCACCGCGAGCATCAGCACGAACTCGGCACGCGCGTAGCGCCAGGCCAGGCGAAAGGGCGCGAGGTCCACCAGGCCCAGCACGGCCACGACGATCGTGGCGGCCAGCACGGCCTTGGGCAGCGAGCCCAGCAGTTCTCCGGCCAGGGCCAGCACGAGCGCCAGGCCCAGCGCCGTCCACACGCCGGCCATGCGCGTACGCGCCCCGGCATCGAAGGCCACGATGCTGCGCGCAAAGCCCCCGGTCACCGGCATCCCGCCCGAGGCCGAGGCGGCGGCATTGGCCGCCGCCAGCCCGAGCAGCTCGCGCCGGGGCTGCACGCGCTCGCCGCGGCGCGCGCCCAGTGCCTCGGCCACCGCCAGGCTCTCCACGTACGCCACCAGGGCGATCAGCACGGCCGGCCCCATCAGGTCGAGCCACACGGCTGCCGGCGCCTGCCAGGGCGGGGCCACGCGCAGGCCCGCTGCCAGGTCGATGCACCCGGCCAGGGCCACGCCCTCGCGCCACCCGACGGGCCCGAGAAGCATCCATGCGATGGCCCCCGCCACGACGAACATCGGCGCCACCCGCGCGAGCAGCTGCGCCGGCCGCGCGCCCAGCCCCGCGGCACGCGCCAGCCTCGCCCCGTGGCGGCGCACGCCCGCGAGCAGCGCCAGCGCCGCCAGCCCCACGGCCGCGGTGCCCGCATGGGGGGTGAGCGCCGGCCAGCCCCCGGTCTGCACGGCGCGTGCCGCCGCACCGGCCAGCTCGCTGGCCGTGTGCCCGCGCAGCGTGAGCCCCAGCAGCGCGGGCAGCTGCCCGAGCGCGATCACGAGCGCCGCGCCCGTCACGAAGCCGTGCAGCACGGGCGCGCCCAGCAGGGCTGCGAGCATGTCCAGCCGCAGCATCGCCGCTGCCAGCAGAACGAAGGCCATCTGCGCGGCCAGGACACCGGCCACGAGCGTCGGCTCCACGCCATGGGCGGCGGCCACCGGGGCAATCGCCTGCGCCGTCATCATCGCGATCACCGCCACCGGCCCCACGGCCAGCGTCGTGCTCGAGCCGAAGGCGGCGTAGGCGAGCACGGGCAGCAGGCTGGCCATCACGCCGGCCACCGGGGGCAGCCCGGCCAGCAGTGCATAGGCCAGGCTTTGCGGCACGAGCAGGATCGTGACCACGGCCGCGGCGACGAGGTCCTCGCCCAGCGCGGCGCCGCGGTACTGGCGCCAGCGCGCGGCCCGTGCAGCCGGGGCGGTGGGGGAGGCGGGCACGCCTAGAGCACGTCCAGCGGGATCTTGAGGTAGCGCGTGCCGTTGGACTCGGGCGGGGGCAGCTGGCCCGCGCACACGTTGACCTGCACCGAGGGCAGCATCAGCACCGGCATCCCGAGCGTGCGATCGCGCGCGGTGCGCAGGGCCACGAAGTCGTCTTCGGAGGTGCCCTCGCGCACGTGCACGTTGGTGGCGCGCTCCTCGGCCACCGTCGTCTCCCAGCGCGCCTCGCGCCCGCCGGGCAGGTAGTCGTGGCACAGGTGCAGCCGCGTGTGGGCGGGCAACTCGAGCACGCGCCGGATCGAGCGGTACAGCGTGCGCGCGTCCCCGCCGGGGAAGTCGCAGCGTGCCGTGCCGTAGTCGGGCATGAAGAGCGTGTCGCCCACGAAGGCATGGTCCCCCACCACGTAGGTGACGCAGGCCGGCGTGTGGCCCGGCGTGTGCATCACGCGCACCGGCAGGCGTCCCAACTCGAAGACCTGATCGTCTTCGAAGAGGGCGTCGAAGGGCGTGCCGTCGGTGGGAATCCACGGGGCGTTGAAAAGCCGGCGAAAGACCGACTGCACGTCGCGGATGTGCGCACCGATGCCGATGCGCCCGCCCAGGCGTGCCTGGAGCCAGGGAGCCGCCGAGAGATGGTCGGCGTGCGCGTGCGTCTCCAGGTGCCACTGCACCTGCAGGCCCTCGGCCTTCACGCAGGCCAGCACCCGCTCGGCCGAGGTGGTGGAGGTGCGCCCGGACTTCGGGTCGTAGTCGAGCACGCTGTCGACGATCGCCGCCGCACGCGTCTGCGGGCACCACATCACATGTGTGGCGGTGTAGGTTTCGGGGTCGAAGAACGACTGGATGCGGGGATCGCTCATGGGCACCGGGAGGAGGCAGCGGGAGCAGGCAGCGGGAGCAGGCAGCGACGCGAAAGCGGCGCAGCCTGGGGACACGGATGGCGGTTTAGAGTAGTATATAAGCAATTACTGATAGTTTGCGCTTGGGCG
>JBJTVI010000162.1:0-3331 GCA_046081145.1 Rubrivivax sp. | reverse complement strand
CCTACGGCCTGCTGATCGACCTGCTGGCCAAGACGGCCACGCCGGTGTGCTTCATCATGAAGGCGGAGATCGCCGCCACCGACCCCAACACGCAGATCAAGCAGCACATCGGCTCGGGGCCTTTCCGTTTCCTGGAAGCCGAGTACCGGCCCGGCAGCCGCGTGGTCTACGAGCGCAACGCCGACTACGTGCCCCGCAGCGAGCCCGCCTCGGGAATCGCCGGCGGCAAGCGCGTCAACCTGGACCGCGTCGTCTGGGACATCATGCCCGACGCGCAGACCGCAGCCAACGCGCTGCTGGCCGGGGAGATCGACCTCTTCGAGACCCCGCCCATCGAGCTGCTGCCCACCCTCAACCAGCCCAACATCAAGGTCGAGGTGTTCAACCGGCTGGGCAACGTGGGCTACGTGCGGCTGAACCACCTGCACGCGCCCTTCAACAACGTGCTGGCGCGGCGCGCGGCGCAACTGGCGATCAGCCAGGACGACATCCAGCGCGCGGCCATCGGCAATGCGCAGTACTTCCGCACCTGCGGCTCGCACTTCACCTGCGGCTCGAGCATGGGGGTGGAGGACGGTGCCGAGGTGCTGATGATGCGCGCCCCCATGGCCGAGCGGCAGGCCAAGGCGCGCGAGCTGCTCAAGCAGTCGGGCTACGACGGCAAGGCTATCACCCTGCTGCACGCCACCGACATCCACATCATGAACCAGACCATCCTGGTGGTGGCGCAGAACCTGCGGCAGGTCGGCTTCAACGTGCAGCTCGCCTCCTCCGACTGGGGCGGCGTGGTGGCGCGGCGCTCCAACCAGAGCCCGCCCGACCAGGGCGGCTGGAACGTGTTCTACACCTGGGGCGGCGGAGCGGCCACGGGCAACCCCATCCTGCTCACGGGCCACGCCGCCACCGGGCGCAAGGCCTGGTTCGGCTGGCCCGACAACGAGGCCCACGAGAAGATGCGCGACGAGTGGGCGGCTGCGCCCACCTTGGAGGCGCGGCGCGAGGTCACGCGGCGCATGAACCGCAACATGCACGAGTACGTGCACGACGTGAAGACGGGCCAGTGGATCCAGCCTGCGGCCTACCGCAGCGACCGCATCCGCAACGTGCTGCCGGTGCCGGAGGCGCTGCCGTTCTGGAACATGGAGCGCGTGGGCTGAGCGCCTGCGCACGCGGTGCGGCCCGGCTGCGGCGCGGCCCGACGCCCTTTCCGGACCCCCGCTGATGCTGTCGTACATCCTGCGTCGCCTGCTGGGCGTGATTCCGGTCATGCTCGTGGTGGGGGTGTGCGTGTTCTCGCTGCTGCACCTGGCGCCGGGCGACCCGGCGGCCATCATCGCCGGCGACAACGCGAGCCCCGAGAACATCGCCCGCATCCGCGCCGGCCTGGGGCTGGACCGGCCTTTTGCGGTGCAGTTCGTGGAGTGGGGTGCGGCGGTGCTACGCGGCGACCTGGGCACGTCCATGTTCTCCGGCCTGCCGGTGCGCCAGCTCATCGCGCAGCGCCTGGAGGCCACCGTCTCGCTGGCCGTCAGCACGATGGTGGTGGCGGTGGTGCTCGCGGTGATGCTCGGGGTGCTCGCGGCCTGGCGCGCCGGCACCTGGGTGGACCGCGCGGTGATGGGGGTGGCGGTCACGGGCTTCTCGGTGCCGGTGTTCGTGGTGGGCTATGCGCTCGTGTACTTCCTGTCGATGAAGCTGCGGTGGTTTCCGGTGCAGGGCTACCGGCCCATCGCCGACGGTCTGTGGGATTGGGTGCGGCACCTCGCGCTGCCTTCGCTGGCACTCGGTCTGGCCTACGTGGCGCTGATCGCGCGCATCACGCGCACGAGTATGCTGGAGGTGCTGTCGGAGGACTACATGCGCACCGCCAGCGCCAAGGGCGTGGCGACGGTGCCCTTGCTGCTGGGCCACGCGCTGCGCAACGCCGCCGTGCCCATCGTCACGGTGGTGGGCATCGGCGTGGCCCTGCTGATATCGGGCGTGGTGATCACCGAGAGCGTGTTCAACATCCCCGGCGTGGGGCGCCTGGTGGTCGATGCCATCACGCGGCGCGACTACCCGATCATCCAGGGCGTGATGGTGGTGTTCGCGGGGGTCTACGTGCTCATCAACCTGGGCGTGGACCTACTGTACTGCTTCATCGACCCGCGCATCCGCTACGACTGAAGGCATGACCGCCGCAACGCTTGCCGTGGCCTCCGCCGCCGCTCCCGCCCGGGCGGGGCTGGCTGACACCTTGCGCCGCCACCCGACCATCGCGGTGGGCGGCCTGCTGCTGGCCGTGGTGGCGGTGGCTGCGCTCCTGGCCCCTTGGATCACTGCCGACCCGCTGCTGCTGTCGCCCGTCGACCGGCTCAAGGCTCCCTCGGCCGAGCACTGGCTGGGCACCGACAGCCTGGGGCGCGACGTCTTCGCACGGCTGGTGCACGGCGCACGCATCTCGCTGCTGGTGGGCCTGGCGGTGGCGGTGATTGCCGTGGTGTGCGGGGCGGTGATCGGGCTGGCGGCGGGCTACTTCTCGCGCCTGGACGCGGTGGTGATGCGGGTCATGGACGGGCTGATGGCTATTCCTGCCATCCTGCTGGCCATCGCGCTGGTGGCGCTGCTGGGGGGCAGCGTGAAGGTGGTGATCGTGGCCATCGCCATCCCCGAGATCCCGCGCGTGGCGCGCCTGGTGCGATCGGTCGTGCTCTCGGTGCGCAGCCTGCCCTACGTGGAAGCGGCGCGTGCCGGGGGCACGCGCGTGGGCCGCCTGCTGCGCCGCCATGTGCTGCCCAGCACCGTGGCGCCGCTGATCGTGCAGGCGACCTACATCTGCGCCTCGGCCATCCTCACCGAGGCGGGCTTGAGTTTCCTGGGCGCCGGCACACCACCAGAGCTGCCCACCTGGGGCAACATGATCGCCTCCAGCCGCCTGTACCTGCAGCTCGCGCCGTGGACCGTGTTCGCGCCCGGCGTCTGCCTGGCCCTGGTGGTGCTGGCCGTCAACCTGGTGGGCGATGGGCTGCGCGACCGCCTGGACCCTCGCATATCGAGGCGAATGTGAGCGACACCGCACAAGACGTCCTGGCCGTCCAGGGCCTGCACACGCGCTTCTTCACGCGTGACGGGGTGGTGCGCGCCATCGATGGCCTGAGCCTTCGCATCCGCCCGGGCGAACTGCTGGGCGTGGTGGGCGAGAGCGGCTGCGGCAAGTCGGTGACCGCGCTGTCGGTGATGCGGCTTATCCCGCCACGCAGCGGGCGCATCGTGCAAGGTACGGTGCGCCTGGACGGCGAGGACCTCACGCGCCTGAGCGAGCGCCAGATGCGCGCCATCCGCGGCAACCGCG
>JBJTVI010000161.1:0-4783 GCA_046081145.1 Rubrivivax sp. | reverse complement strand
ACTCGTGGTGCGGGCCAATGCCAACATCAACTCCGTCAAGGACCTCAAGGGCAAGAGCATCTCCTCGGGCGCCCCGGGCTCGGGCCAGTACCAGCTGGTGACGGACCTGCTGCGTGTCAACGGCCTGACGCGCAACGACGTGAAGGAGGACAGCTCCTCCTTCTCGCAGGCGATGGACAAGATCAAGGATGGCAACCTCGACGCGACGCTGATCACCGCCGGCATCCCGGTGGCGGCCATCACGGACGCGGCGCAGAGCCACCCCATCAAGATCCTGCCGCTGGCCGGGGCCGAGGTGGCGGCACTGCTCAAGGAGCAGCCCTACTACACCCAGGTGCAGCTGCCCGCCAACACGTACAAGGGCCAGGCCGCGGCGGTGCCCACCATCGCCGTGATGGCCGTCTGGACGGCGCATGACGGCGTCTCCGACAACGTGGCCTACGAGGTGACGAAGGCCCTGTACGAGAACACCGCCATCATGGGCCAGGTGCACGTGCAGGGAAAGAACATCTCGCTGCAGACGGCCACCTCCGTGGGCAGCGTGCCGCTGCACCCGGGTGCGGCGCGCTACTACCGTGAAAAGGGCGTGCTGAAGTGACCCGCCGGCTCGCTGCCGCGCTGGTGCTGGCCAGCCTCGGCGCAGCCGCGAGCGTTCAGGCCTCGGGGGCCGGCGGCCCTGGCGGCGCCCCTGCCACCACACGGGCCCCGGGAGCCTGCGAACTTCGCTTGAGCGACCCGCGCAGCGGCCGCGAGCTGCAGCGGCTGGCGCTCGACCCCCGCGAGCCCGAGATCCGCATCGCCTTCGAGCACTCCGTGCTCGGCACCACCGTGATCGACCGCTACCGCTTCACGCCCGCGCCGGTGCTGGTGGAAGAGGAGTTCGAGGGCGAGGGCTACGGCCTGCCGGCCGCACCCGGCCCGGGCGAACGGCTCGAGCGCGTAGGCGCAGGCCTGCGACAGCGCCTGAGCCTGTGGCGCCTGGTGGACCCGCTCGTGGTGCGGCCAGCCGCCAGCACGCGCACACGGCTGCTGCGGCCAGAGGGCGAACTCCTGCTGGCGAGCCTGGGCGCGCCATCCGTCGCCTTCGAGGCCCTGGCCTGCCGACCCTCCTGACGATGAATCCACCTGCCCCCGCACCTGCCTCCGCTGCCGCCCAACAGGACGAGGTCGACCGCCTCATCGAGCAGTTCGACCCGGAATCCAACTTCAGGCGCCTGGTGGGCGTCTCGGCCGGCATCGTCGGCGTGCTGGCGGTGGGCCTCTCGGGCTGGCACTACTACACGGCCGGTTTCGGGCTGCACAACGAGATCGCGCACCGCGCCATCCACCTCTCGGTGGTGCTGGGGCTGTGCTTTCTTGTCTTCCCGCGCCAGAAGCGCCTGCCCGGGGCGTGGGAGTGGATCGTCTCGCTGGGGATGGCCGTCTTCTACCTGCTGCTGGGCTGGGGGCTGATGCGTCACCCGGTGGCCGGCGACGTGCCGCTGGCCGCGCAACTCGCCTTTGCCGGCGTGATGCTCTCGATTGCCGCGCTGTCGCTGCCCTTCAAGGCCTACGACGGCAGCCACCGCCACATCCCGTGGCGTGACTGGATCTTTGCGCTGGCCGCGTCGAGCTTTTCGCTGTACCTGCTCGTCTTCTTCGAGGGCATCTTCATCCAGCGCCCCGGCCAGCACACGCCGCTGGATCTGATGTTCGGCGTCATCGCCATTGCGATGGTGCTCGAGGCGGCGCGCCGCACGATGGGCATCTTCCTGCCGCTGCTGGCGGTGGCCACCGTGCTCTACGGCATCTTCGGCCCCTACCTGCCGGGTGACCTCGCGCACCGCGGCTACAGCGTGCCGCGCGTGGTGGCGCACCTCTACAAGGGCACCGAAGGCATCTACGGCATCCCGGTGGGGGTGGTGGCCACCTTCGTCTTCCACTTCGTGCTCTTCGGCATCATGGCCCAGCTCACGGGGCTGGGGCAGCTCTTCGTGAACCTGGCCACCATCGCCGCCGGCCGCTTCGCCGGCGGGCCGGCCAAGGTGAGCGTGGTGTCCTCGGGCCTCTTCGGGATGATCTCGGGCTCGGCGATCGCCAACACCGTCACCACGGGCGTGATGACGATTCCGCTCATGAAGAAGGTGGGCTTCAGCCCGCGCTTTGCGGGGGCGGTGGAGGCCAGCGCCTCGTGCGGGGGGCAGGTGACGCCGCCCATCATGGGCGCAGCCGCCTTCATCATGGCCGAGACACTCGGGGTGCCCTACAACGAGCTGATCCTGGTGGCCATCGTTCCGGCGGCGCTGCACTACATCGCCATCCTGTGGATGGTGCACCTGGAGGCCAAGCGGCTCAAGCTCGCGGGGATGGACCCGAGCGAGATCCCCACGCTCGGCCTGGTGCTCAAGAGCTCCTGGCACCTCTTCATCCCGCTCGTGGTGATGGTGACGCTGCTCCTGATGCAGTACACGCCCTTCCTGGCCGCCTTCTGGGGCATCACCTTGACGGTGGCCTGCTCGTGGATCCCGAAGCTGCTGGGCCCCTGGGGGCGGCACATGACGGGCCTGGCCGTGACGCCGCGGGCCTTGATCCAGGGCTTCGAGATGGGCACCAAGTCGGCGCTTGGCATCGGGGCGGCATGCGCCTGCGTGGGCTTCGTGCTGGGCATCACCACGCTCACCGGCATGGGCTTCAAGTTCTCCGCCTTCGTGCTTGATCTCTCGGAGGTGGCGGCGCGTTGGGTGGACGCCTTCGACGTGATGAACTGGTTCGAGCTCAAGCAGATCACGATCCTCTTCGGCCTGCTCTTCACCGCGGCGGCCTGCATCATCATGGGCTCGGGTGTGCCTACCACGCCCACCTACATCATCCTGGCCTCGATCGTGGCGCCGGCGCTGGCGCAACTGGGCGTGCCGCAACTGGCCACGCACTTCTTCGTCTTCTACTACGGGGTTCTGGCCGACGTGACGCCACCGGTGGCGCTGGCGGCTTTTGCGGCAGCGGGCATCGCGCGCAGCGAGCCGATGCGCACGGGCATGACGGCCTTCCGCCTTTCCATGGGCAAGGCGCTCGTGCCCTTTGCCTTCGTGTATGCCCCGGTGCTGCTCTTCGTGAAGTTCGAGCCCGTGGGCTTCGCCGTCGCGCTGGCCGGTGCCCTGATTGCCATCTTCGGGCTCGGAGCAGCCTACACGGGGCACTGCCGAAGGCCGATCGGCTGGCCGGCCTTCCTGGCGCTGAACGCGTTGTCGCTGTCGCTGGTGTTCGGTGAGCCCACGGTGACCTTGGTGGCGGGTTCGGGCGTGATCGCCATCCTGGCCTGGCACCTGCGACCGGAGGCCCGATGAACACGCCTTCCACCCCCACCTGGCAGGAAGAGGTCTTCCAGGTGCTCCAGCGCGGCGAGGTGCGGCAGGTGGCCTACGTGCCCGACGCCGGGCACGCGCACCTGATCCGCCGCGCCATCGCCGACGCGCAGATCACGGACGTGGCGCTCACCACCGAGGAAGAAGGGGTGGCGCTGGCAGCCGGGGCCTGGCTGGGTGGGCAGCGCGCCGTGCTCCTGATGCAAAGCAGCGGCGTGGGCAACTGCGTCAACATGTTCTCGCTGCTGCGCTCGGCCGACTTCCCCTTCCTCACGCTCGTGACGATGCGCGGCGAGTTCGGCGAGTTCAACCCGTGGCAGACGCCGATGAGCCAGGCCACGCAGGCCGCCTTCGAGATGATGGGCATCCAGGTGCTGCGGGCCGAGGATCCGGCCACCGTGGCGGAGACGGTGGGCGCGGCGCTGGACACCGCCTTCCTGGCCGGTGGCAAAGTGGCGGTGCTGCTGGGCCAGCGGCTGATCGGCCGCAAGAAGTGGACGCCGACACCATGAGCCTTCAACCCTCGGACGAACGCTGTTCGCGCCGCGCCTTCGTCGCCCGGCTGCTGGCACTCACCCCGGAGGCGCTGGTGGTCACGGGCCTGGGCTCCTCGGCCTACGATGTCCATGCCGCTGGCGACCGCGACCTGCACTACTACCTCTGGGGCGCCATGGGCGGCGCCTGCGCGCTCGGGCTCGGGCTGGCGCTGGCGCAGCCCGCTCGCTCGGTGGTCGTCGTCACGGGTGACGGCGAGCTGCTGATGGGTGTCGGCAGCCTCGCCACGATCGCTGCGAAGCGGCCGCCCAACCTCACGATCGTCTGCCTGGACAACGGGCACTACGGCGAGACGGGCATGCAGCGAAGCCACACGAGCCTGGGCACCGACCTCGTGGCGGTGGCCAGGGGCTTCGGCTTCGCGCACGCCAGCGCAGTGACGAGCCTGCAGGCCTGCGAGACGATCGCGCAGGACATCCGCGCGCGCAGCGCGCTGCGCTTCGTGCGCGCCTGCGTCGAGGCCGACGAGCCGCCGCGCGATCTTCCGCCGCGCGACGGCCCCTTCATCAAGAACCGCCTGCGCTCGGCGCTGGGCCTGAAGCCCTTCTGAGCACGGGCATGGGATGCGCCCCGCGGGCGCGCCCCGCACGAGGATGCCTGCGATGCAGATCGACCTGAACTCCGACCTCGGCGAAGGTTATGGCCCCTGGACGATGGGCGACGACGCACAGATCCTGGACTGCGTGACGAGCGCGAACATCGCCTGCGGCGGCCATGCCGGCGACCCGGAGACGATGTTCCGAACACTGCGACTGGCGGCGAAAAAGGGGGTGCGCGTCGGCGCCCACCCCGGCTACGCCGACCGCGAGGGCTTCGGCCGGCGCGTGATCCCGATGGGTGCGGACGAGATCGGCCGCATGGTGGTGGCGCAGGTGGGTGCGCTGATG
>JBJTVI010000160.1:0-2441 GCA_046081145.1 Rubrivivax sp. | reverse complement strand
TCTTCGTCTGCTGGCGCGCGCAGCGGCTTGAGTCCGAAGTCATCGATGATCAGCAGCGGCACGCGCGCTAGCGTGGCGAGCCGGCGCTCGTAAGCGCCGGTGGCGCGCGCGGCGTTCAGGCTGTGGGTGAGCGTGGCGCAGGTGGTGAAGATGACGTCCACGCCCTGGCGCACGGCGCAGTGCCCGAGCGCCTGGGCGAGGTGGGACTTGCCTGTGCCGCAGGGCCCGACGATGAGCACGGGGGCCTTCTCGTGCAGGTAGCGCCCGGTGGCCAGGTCGTGCACGAGGGCGCGGTTGAGCTGGGGCAGCCGGTCGAAGTCGAACTGGTCCAGCGTCTTGGTGGTGCGCAACTGCGCCCGGCGCAGCCGGGAGGTGAACTTCTTCTGCTCGCGCCGGGCGACCTCGTCGCTGACGAGCAGGGCCAGGAAGTCGGTGTAGGCGAGCTTGCCCTGGATGGCCTCGCGATTACGTGCCTCCAGCGAGTCGAGGATGCCCGACAGGCGCAGCTGCTTGAGCTGCGGGGCGAGTTCGGGGGCGGGGTTCAGGCTCATGGTGATCTCCTTCGGGGGGTGGGGTTTGGCGGGGGTGTGGGCTTGCGTGTCAGTGCAACTGCGCTGACGTTGGGGGGAAGAGTTCGGCCGCGGCCCGGGTGAAGCGCGTGGGGCTGGCGTAGCCGCTCGGGGTGGGTGCTTGGGCCAGGGGCTGGCGGTCTGCGCCGGTGCTCAGGATGGTCTTGACGGTGCGGTAGTGGGGCGAGTCGTGCGCCAGGGCGCGGGCGCAGGCGGCCTCCAGGCGCGCAGCGCCATAGGTCTTGCGCAGCGCCAGCACCCCTTGGGCGGCACGCAGCCGCTCCAGGATCTGGTCGCCCAGCAGTCGATCAACCAGCGTCAGGCAGTTCGTCCCGACAGCGGCGGCCTGCTCGGCACACCACTGGCGGTCGTGGGCGAAGAAGGCCTGGGCGTGTGGCGGCAGATGCTCGCGCAGCGTCACCCGCTGGCCCGGGCGCTGGCCCCGCACGTGGGTGCACACGTGGCGGTAGTCCTCGTACAGCGCCACGACGGTGTCGGTGGCGCGCAGCCACAAGACCTTGCCCACCAGGGCAAACGGCGCGGAGTACAGCACCCGCTCGAATTGCAGGTGACAGTCCTTGTGCACGCTCACCCGGTGCCAGCTGCCCAGGTCCGGGGCCACCGTCGGCAGGCTCTTGAGCAAGGGGCGCTCCAGCGCGAACAGGTCCAAGGGACGCTGGCGTGTGGTGCCGTGGCAGCGAAGCCCCGCAGTGCCCACCACCCATTGCTGAGCCTGGCTGTTCAGATCGCCCCGGTCGCGGAACTCGCGCAGCGGCAGGAAGTTGCCCTTCAGGTACTTGACGCCGGACTCCACGATGCCCTTCTTCTGCGGTTCATGCGGCGGGCACGGGTCGATCTTGAAGCCGTAGCCCTCGGCGCACTCGGCGTAGGCGCGCTGCACGAGCGGGTCCCGGGCGCAGGCGCGGGTGATGGCGCACTTGGCGTTGTCGATGATCACGCGAGCGGGAACGCCGCCAAACCACTCGAACGCGCGGCGGTGGCAGCCCAGCCAGGTGGCCACCGTCTGGTCCCACACGAACTCCACATACTGGTGGCGGCTGTGGGCCAGCGTCATGACGAAGGCCCAGGTGCGGCGAAGCTGGCCGTCGGGGTGGGTGAGCATGGGCCCGGCGCCGAAATCGACCTGGGCTGCATCACCGGGAGCGAACTCCAAGCGACAGGTCACCTCCTGGGGCAGGTTCTGGCGAATGTCAGCCACCAGGCGCCGCACGGCCGAGTAGCTGCCCGACCAGCCATGGCCGCGCTGCAAGGCCAGGTGGATCGCCGTGCCGCTGACGCCCTGCTCGATCCACTGGCGCACCGCCTGGCGGTGGGCTTCGAGGCTTGAGACGGTGGAGGCTGCGCGCCGCGCCGGCGCCAGGGGCTGAGCGATGGCCTCGTCGCTGGGCAGCGCGCAAGCTGCATCAAGCCAGCCCTGGGCCGTGGCCACGCTGCGCAACTCGCCGGCCTTGCGCCGGCCCATGATCTTGGCCGCCGCGATGTCGCGGTCGGAGTCGCCATGGCGCATGCGCAGCAGGGCCTGACGAATCTGGTGCATCTCGAATCTCCTGCGTGCCATCTGCTGCTCCTGGGTGAAAAAAGCACCCAGGGTAGAGACGGCCCGCTCGATCCGGGACGCTGTTCAGTTACCGGACACTGGCTCCATTACGCCGATCCGCCGCTGGCTCCATTACGGCGATCACGAAGTGGCTCCAATATGCCGGTCATCGCCTGGCTCCAATATGCCGATCAACAAGTGGCTCCAATATGGCGGTCGGTGACAAAGGTGGAATGCGGTGCCGCGGAAGGCCGGTGTAGCAGTGGTGCGCAATGCGGCTCTAAGCCGTTTCGTGTGGAATCTGACTTCACACC
>JBJTVI010000159.1:0-11120 GCA_046081145.1 Rubrivivax sp. | reverse complement strand
CGTCGAGCAGATCGTTGGCGGTGTGGCCCACCGACTGCGTGCGCAGCAGCCGGTCGTTCACGCTGGCCAGGCCGGTGGCGAGCTGGTTGATGCGCGACACGCCCGCGCTGAGCTCCTCGGCGGCCATGCCCTGGATCTCGTCGATGCGCGAGGCGGCATCGGTGAAGCGCGCAGCCACGTCGCCCGCCCGGGCCAGCACCACCTGGCGCGCGGCGATCTCGGTGGGGCGGCTGGCCACGTCGGCCATGGCGTTGAGGAATTGTGCGGTGGCGTGTCCGATGCCCTTTTCGCCCAGGGCAAACACGCCTTCGAGCTGCGCCAGGCCCTTGAGCCGGGCCTCGTCCATCCTGGCCACCGCCTGCGCCCCGAGCGCCTCGCGCGTGCGCAGGGCGTCGTACTGGCGCGTCACGGTCTTCACGTCCGAGCCCGCGCCGTAGAAGCCCCCGCCGGTGTAGCGGGCTGCCGCCGTCTGCAGCTCGGCGCGCTGGCGCGAGTAGCCCTGGACGTTGGCGTTGGCGATATTGTTGCCGGTGACCTGGATCTGGGAGTAGCTCGAGGCCACCGCCCGCATGCCCACCGCCATCAGCTGCGAAGCCATGCCGGGTTCCTCAGACCATCGCACGCTGCAGGCGCAGCGTCGTGTTGATCACGCGGCCGAGCTTGTCGGCATAGTCGGGGTCGGTGGCGTAGCCGGCCTTCTGCAGGTTCGCGGCAAAGGCGTTGGCATCGCCGCGGTTGCGCATCACGCCGGCGTAGCGCGGGCTGTCCTGGATGAGCTGCGCGTAGTCGGCAAACGATTCCTCGTAGCTCGAGTAGGCGCGGAACTGCGCCTTCACGCGCTGGGGCTGGCCGTTGACGTACTCGGTGGTCCACACCTCGGCCACGGGGCCCTTCCAGTTCGGGCCGGCCTTGATGCCGAAGAGGTTGAAGGAGGTGCTGCCGTTGGCGTGCAGGATCTCCTTGCGGCCCCAGCCCGTCTCCCGCGCGGCCTGCGAGACCATGAAGGCCGCGGGGATGCCGCTGCGCGCGGCCACGCGCTGCGCCGTGGCGGTGTGCTGGGCCACGAAGCCGGCTGCCGCCGTTTGCGGCACGCGCACGGCGGCCGTGGCGTCGCCCGCGGCCTTGATCGGCGCGGCCTCGGGGTTGGCGCGGGCGGTGCGCGGGATCGGGCCCGGGGCCAGGCCCATCTGGCGCTCGAGCTGGCGCGCGATCACCTCCGACAGACCCCCGGGCATGCCCGAGAGCCGCGTGGCGAGCTGCTGGTCGAGCATCTCGGTGCCGAGCTTGGTGCCCTCCCCCTCGAGCATCCCCGAGGGGAGCGTGGAGGCGCGCATGCTCTTGAGCAGCTCCTGCATGAACAGCGTCTCGAAGGCCTTGGCCGCCTCGCGCGCGGCGCCACGCGGGTCGCTCGCGGCGCGCGACTTCAGCGAGTCGAGCGCGCGCGGATCGGTGACGAGGGCGTTGGGGGCGACAGCCATCGCGATCTTCCTCAGATGACCTCGAGCTCGGCCTTGAGGGCGCCGGCGCTGCGCATGGCCTGCATGATGGCCAGCAGGTCCTGCGGGGTGGCGCCCAGCGCGTTGAGCGCCTTGACCACATCGGCCAGCTTGGTGCCCGCAGGCATCTGCACGAGCGAGCCGCCCTGCTGCGTGATCGAGATGTCGGTCTTCTCCGTCACCACCGTCTGCCCTTGCGAGAGCGCGTTGGGCTGGCTCACCACCGGGGTGGAGTTGATCGTCACCGAGAGGCTGCCGTGCGCCACCGCGCAGGGCCCGAGGGTGACGGCGTCGTTGAGCACCACCGAGCCGGTGCGGGCGTTGATGACCACGCGCGCCGAAGGCGTGGCGAGCTACACGCGCAGGTTCTCGACATCGGCCAGGAAGGCCACGCGCGCATCGGGTTCGCCCGGCACCCGCAGCGTCACGGTGCGGCCGTCGCGCGCCAGCGCGGTGCCCGGGCCCTTGGCCTCGTTGATGGCGCGCGCCACGGCACGCGCGGTGTGGAAATCGGCCGCGTTGAGCCCGAGCTGCACCGAATCGCCCTCGAGCAGCGGGGTGGGCACGCTGCGCTCCACCGTCGCGCCCTCGGGCACGCGCCCGGCCGCCAGGTGGTTGATCTGCACCTTCGAGCCCCCGGCCGATGCACCGGCGCCGCCCACGATCAGGTTGCCCTGCGCCAGCGCGTAGATCTGGCCGTCGGCGCCCTTGAGCGGGGTCGTGACGAGGGTGCCGCCCCGCAGGCTCTTGGCGTTGCCGAGCGAGGAGACGTTGACGTCGATCGTCTGCCCCGGCTGCGCGAAGGCAGGCAGCTGCGCCGTGACGAGCACGGCCGCGACGTTCTTGAGCTGCATCGCGCTTCCCGCCGGCACCGTGATGCCGAACTGCTGCAGCATCGCGTTGAGGCTTTGCGTGGTGAAGGGCGCCTGGGTGGTCTGGTCACCCGTGCCGTCGAGCCCCACCACGATGCCGTAGCCCGTCAGCGGGTTGCTGCGCACGCCCTGCACCGAGGCGATCTCCTTGATGCGCGAGGCCTGCGCCGGCACGGGCAGGGCCAGCAGCCACAAGGTGCCCACCAGGGCCAGCAGGACACCCACCCAGGCCATGCGCCTTTCGGCGGGGCCACCGACCTCGGAGGCCGGAAAGCGGGTGTAAACGGGGCCTGCGAAGGTCTTCATGTCGTTCCGGAACGGGCGAGCGCCAATCGGCCCATTCTCGGAAGACTTCAGATCGGCACAACGCTCAAGAAGAAGCGGGAAAGCCAGCCAATTGCGTTGGCATCGGCCTGGGCGCCGCGGCCGCGATGCTCCACGCGCACATTGGCCACCTGGGCGCTCTGCACGGTGTTGCCCGACTGGATGGTGCGCGGGTCCACCTGGCCGGTGAAGCGCAGCACGTCGACGTTGCTGTTCACGCCGATCTGCTTCTCGCCGGCGATCAGCAGGTGCCCGTTGGGCAGCACGCCCACCACGGTGGTGGTGATGGTGCCGGAGAAGTCGTTGGTGTTCTCCGTCTCGCCCTTGCCGTCGAAGGTGTTGGCGGTTCCGCCCTCCACCTTGGCGCGGCCGAAGGCGCCCGGGCTGATGCCCGGCAGCGCGGTGATGCCGCCGGTGACCTTGCCGGTCTTGCCGATCGAACTCTTGCTCGACTGCGCCGCGCTCACTCGCTCGACGATGCTCACCAGCAGCGTGTCGCCCACCAGGCGCGCGCGGTGATCCTCGAAGAGCGGCCGGTACTGCGCGGCCTGGAAGATGGCGCCGTTGCGCGCCACCGGGGGCGGCACGGCCGTGGGCCAGGCCGGAGCCGTCTCGGTCATCTCCACGCGCGGCGGCGCCACCGCCAGGCAGCCCGAGAGCAGGGCCGATGCGGCCAGCGCCAGCAGCGTGCAGGCGGCCCTCATCACACCTGCCCCAGCTTCTGCAGCATCTGGTCACTCGTCTGGATGGCCTTGGCGTTCATCTCGTAGGCGCGCTGCGTGGCGATCATCGAGACGAGCTCCTCCACCACGTTGACGTTGCTGCCCTCGGTGTAGCCCTGGCGCAGCTGGCCGTGGCCAGAGCTGCCCGGGGCGGCGGTGTTGGGCTGGCCCGAGGCGGCCGACTCGGCGTAGAGGTTGCCCCCCAGCGGCTCCAGGCCAGCGGGGTTGATGAAGGTGGCCACCTGGATCTGACCCACCCGCACCGGGGCCGTCTGGCCCTGCATGGCCACCGTCACGGTGCCATCGCGCGCGATCGTGACGGCGCCGGCGTTGGGCGGGATGGTCAGGCCCGGCTGCAGCGGAAAGCCCGAGCTGTTGACGATCTGCCCGTTGGGGTCGAGCTGGAAGTTGCCGTCGCGGCTGTAGCCCGTGGTGCCATCGGGCATCTGGATGGCGAAGAAGCCGTTGCCCTCGATGGCCACATCCAGCGGGCCCGAGCTCTGGTTGAGCGTGCCCTGCGAGAAGTTGCGCGTGGTGGCCGCGGTGCGCACGCCCAGGCCGAGCTGCAGCCCGGTGGGCAGGTTGCTCTGGTCGGAGGAGGCCGCGCCGGTCTGGCGCAGGTTCTGGTACATCAGGTCCTCGAACACGACACCGGCACGCTTGAAGCCGTTGGTGCCGACGTTGGCGAGGTTGTTGGAGATGGCGTCCAGCTTGGCCTGCTGGCCCTCCATGCCGGTCTTGGCGACCCACAGCGATCGAATCATGGCGGCGTGCTCCTTGCAGCAGGCCCCATGGTCGCGCGGACTTGAGGCCTTCGATCGCCCGATCAGCGGGGCTCGCGGGGCTTACATCGAGCCCAGCAGCTTGGCAGCCTGCTGCTCGCGCTGCTCGGCGCCCTGCAGCAGCTTCATGTGGTGCTCGAACTGCCGCGCCGCGGCGATCATGGCCACCATCGTCTCCACCGGGCTCACGTTGGAGCCCTCCAGCGAGCCCGACTGCAGGCGCGCCGCGGGGTCGGCCGGCAGGTCACCATCGGCCCCGCGAAACAAGCCGTCGGGCCCGCGCGTGAGCGGCCCCTCGGGCGTGACGAGCTTGATGCGGCCCAGGTTGGTGGGCCGGCCGTTGCCGCTGCGCGCGGTGACGGTGCCGTCGGCGGCGATCTCCACCGTGGCGTTGGGCGGCACCGTGATCGGCCCGCCGTCGCCGGCCACCGGCAGGCCCGACTGCGTGACGAGCATGCCCTCGTTGTTGACGTCCAGCGAGCCGGCGCGGGTGTAGGCCTCGGTGCCGTCGAGCGCCTGCACCGAGAGCCACGACTGGCCCTTGACGGCCACGTCCAGGCTGCGCCCGGTGGATTGAACGGGCCCGGGCTGGGTGCTGTAGCCGATGGTCGTCTCGATGGCGGCCACGCGCGTGCTCGCCCCGTCGCCACGTACCGGCACGGCGCGAAAGGCCGCGAGCTCGGCCCGAAAGCCCTGCGTCGAGACGTTGGCCAGGTTGTGCGCGAGCACGTCCTGGCGCTGCAGGCTGGCCTTGGCGCCGGCCATGCTGGTGTAGACGAGACGGTCCATGCGGGCTCCCGTGCGCGCTCAGTGCGTCAGCGCATGTTGACGAAGGACTGCATCACCTGGTCCTGCGTCTTGATACTCTGCGCGTTGGCCTGGTAGGTGCGCTGCGCGGTGATGAGGCTCACGAGTTCGGCCGTCACGTCGACGTTGCTCTCCTCCAGGGCCCCGGCCATGATCTCGCCGGTGGCGCCGGTGCCGGGCACGTTCATGCTCTTGGCCCCGGAATCCTTGCTCTCGGCCCAGGCGTTGCCGCCGGCGGGCGACAGGCCCTGCGGGTTGCGGAAGGTGGCCAGCGCCAGCTGCGCCGTCTGCCGTACCTGGCCGTTGGAGTAGCGCGCCGTGAGCACCCCGGCCTTGTCGAAATTGAAGCTGCTGAGCGTGCCCACCGGGTAGCCATCCTGCTTGATGGCGCCCACCAGGTAGTCGCCCGCGCGCTGCGTGGCCCCGCCCAGGTCGATCGACACGTTGGAGAAGGCGTAGTCCACGCCCTCGGGCTTGGCCTTGTTGAGCGTCGGGCTGTTGAGCGCCGCGGCCAGCGCCGTGCCGTCGAGGGTGAGCTGCGGGCGGGTGGCATCTGCCGGCGCCGGGGCGCCGGTGTAGCGCGCAACCGCCGGGGGGCCGGCGCCGTCGGGGCTGCTGGTGAAGTCCAGCGAACCGATCTGCGAGCCCGCGGCACCCTGCACGGGCACGCCGTTGGCGGTGGCGTAGACATCCCACTTGTTGGCGTCGCTCTTGCGGAAGTACATGCTCAGCTGCACGTCCTTGCCCGCCTGGTCCACCAGGTTGAAGGAGGTGGAGTAGTTGAAGCTGCCGCCCTCCTTGGGGTCGAAGGTGGCGACCGACTTCTTCGGGTCGTTGGCGTCGAGGTTGAAGGACATGTCCACGCGGGAGGTGGGGTTCTGCTCGATGCGCGCATCGGGGATCTTGAGCGCGTCGAGCTGCCCGCTGCGGATGGTGCCCGTGTCATCGGCCGGGTAGCCCAGCAGCCGCATGCCGTCGTTGTTGATGATGTAGCCGTCGCGGTCGGACTTGAACTGCCCATTGCGCGCGTAGAGCACGCTCATCTCGCCGCCGCCGCCGGCGGTACCGGTGAGCACGGAGGTGTCCTGCACCTGGAAGTAGCCCTTGCCGTTGATGGCCAGATCCAGGTTGCTGCCGGTGGTGGTGATGCTGCCCTGGGTGTGGTCCTGCGTCACGGCCGCCAGGCGCGAGCCGATGCCCACCCCGCCGCTGCCGCCCACGGCGCTGGCGTACATGTCGGAGAACTCCGCGCGCGAGGACTTCGCGCCGATGGTGTTGGCGTTGGAGATGTTGTTGCCGATGACCTCGAGGTTCTTGGCGGCGGCGCTCAGGCCGGAGAGTCCTTGCTGGAAGCTCATGGGCGATCCTCAGTGGGGGGTGGGGGTGGGTAGGAGCACGCGATCAAGCGGGACGGGGTGAAGCGGGGTGCGGGCAGCAGCCATTGGGCCAGCGCGCCAGGAGGCTCGAGGCCCTCAGCCACCGGCCACCGCCTTCACGCGGGAGAACTCGGTGTCGCCCAGGCGCGCCAGGCCGACGGTGAGGCCGGCCGGCCCGGTGGAGACGGAGGTGACGGTGTCGATGCTGTAGGGCGTGGCGGCCACGGGCGCGGTGCCGGCCTTGGCGATCACGCGAAAGCTCAGCGCCGAAGGGTCCACGCCCGAGGGCAGGCTCCACTGGAAGCTGCCCCGCCCGGCGGCCTGGGCGCGCAGGTCCAGCGTGTCGAGAACGCGCTCGCCCGGGCCCACCACCTCGACCTTGACCGAGCTTGCGCCCGCGGGTAGCTCGAAGCCGCCGCGCGCCACGCCCCCGGAGGCCACCAGCTGCTCTCCCTCGACCCAGGCCTGGCGGCCGATCATCGCCGCGCCCTGCACCGCCTGGGCCTGCAGGAACTGCGAGCCCAGGCCCTTGACCGACTCGTTGAGCTTCTCGATGCCCGACACTGTATTGATCTGCGCCATCTGGCTCGTGAGCTGGGCGTTGTCCATCGGGTTGAGGGGGTCCTGGTTCTTCAGCTGCGTGACCAGCAGCTTGAGGAAGCGGTCGCCCATCTCGGTGGCCGAGAGCGCCTTCTCGGCCGTCTTGCCCGGCGGGGTGAAGGAGGCCGCTTCGGTGGACGCGGCGGAGGGGGCGGAGGGGGCGGCGATCGTGCTCATCGCGTCACTGGCCCATCTGCAGCGTCTTGAGCAGCAGCTGCTTGGCGGTGTTCATCACCTCGACGTTGTTCTGGTACGAGCGCGAGGCCGAGATCATGTTGACCATCTCCTCCACCGCGCTCACGTTGCTGAAGGTGACGTAGCCCTGCGCATCGGCAGCCGGGTGCTTGGGGTCGTGCACGCGCCGGCCCGGGGTGTCGGACTCCACCACGTTGGTCACGCGCACGCCGGCCGAGGCCTGCGCGCCCAGCGCGCCCGAGGCCCCCATGAGCTCGGTCTGGAACACCACCTGGCGCGCCTTGTAGGCCTTGCCGTCGGGGCCGGCGACAGTGTCGGCGTTGGCCAGGTTGGAGGCCACGACGTTCAGGCGCTGGCTTTGCGCGCTCACGGCGCTGCCGGAGATGTCGAAGATGCGGCTCATGCTCATGGTGGTTCTCCTGCGCAGGCGCTTCAGCCGGCGTTGTGGCCCTTCATCGCGTCCATCATGGTGCGCATGCTGCGCGTGATGAAGCGCAGCGTGGCCTCGTACTTGAAGGTGTTGTCGGCAAAGGAGGCGCGCTCGCGGTCCATGTCCACCGTGTTGCGGTCCATGCTGTCCTGGGGATTGGTGGCGTAGCGCAGCGCCAGATCGGAGCCCGACAGCGGCGAGCGCGTGGCGCCGGGCAGGCCGGCCGCGGCGCTGCCGGCGGTGGCATCGCGCAGCGCGCGGCCGAAGTCGAAATCACGCGCCACGTAGCCGGGCGTGTCGGCGTTGGCGATGTTGCTTGCGATCAGGCGCTGGCGCTCCGACCGCAGCGTCAGGGCCTGGGCGTGGAAATCGAGATTCTGGGTAAGCCGGTTCATCATGTGCTGCTCCGATGCGGCTGGACACCGCGGGCCTGGAGTTCCCGGGATGGACGTCGATTCTCGGCTGCTGCGCCCGGCGCGATGCCTCGAACAGGCGCGCTCGGCCGGTGCAATTCCAGCCCTCTGCGGCGCCCCGCACCCCTAAAGTTCCAGCCCGTGAAAGACCTCGACTGCCCCTCCATGCCAACCAGCCGGATCCGCGGCAAGTCTGACGCCTGCGCTGAGGCCTGCGCAACAGCCTGCTCGACAGCCGGCGCTCTGCGCGCCCTGGCCGCCATGCTGCTGGGCCTGGCCGGCTCGGCCTCCGGTGCGCTGGCGAGCGTGGGCGTAGCCGACGCGCCCGCTGCGGTGACACCCGGTACTCCCGGTACCCCCGGTGCCCCCGGTGCCCCGGGTGTAGCAGGAGCACCCTCCTCCGCCTGGTTCAGCCAGATCGAGCCCCTGGCCACGCAGGCCACGCGCGCCGCCTTTGCCGGCCGTGCCGGCGTGCGCGTGGAAGTCATCCCCGGCAGCCTCGACCCGCGGCTGAACCTGGCGCCTTGCGCCAAGGTTCAGCCCTACCTGCCCGCCGGCCACCGCGCCTGGGGCCGCACGCGCATCGGCTTGCGCTGCCTCGAGGGCCCGGTGGCCTGGAGCGTGACGATGCCGCTGACGGTCAAGGTGCACGCACCGGCCCTGGTGGCGCGTCAGCTGCTTTCGGCGGGCACCACGCTCGGGCCCGAGCACCTCGAGGAGGCCGAGGCCGAGTGGACGGCCTCGGACTCGCCCGTGTTCACCAACATCGAGGCCCTGCTCGGCCGCACACTCACCCGCCCGATGGCCCCCGGCCAGGCGGTGCGGGAGTCCGACGTGCGCCGGCGCCAGTGGTTTTCCGCAGGCGACCCGGTGCGCCTGCTCGTCAAGGGAGAGGGCTTTTCCATCTCGGGCGAGGGCACCGCGCTCACGCCCGGGCTGGAGGGCCAGACGGTGCGGGTGCGCACCGAGGGCGGCCGCGTCGTGAGCGGCCGCGCCAAGGGTGAGCGGACGGTGGAGGTGGACCTGTGAACCGCCCGAACCGCCCGCACACCCCCCGTTGCCAGGGGGAGCCGGAAATTTTTCGGCATCCGGGGCTAAAGTCGGGGCTTCAACTGCCCGATACACCGATGCAAGGGTGGAGGCTCGTGGCCTGCGCCCGCTGGAGCACATCATGAAAATCGGACCGACCGAACACTCGGCCTTCATCGGCACGCCCGCCGTGACGGAGCGCAAGCCTGGGCCTGCACGCGTGCAGGGCGAGGCGCAGCCGTTGGCGAGCACGCGGGTGGATCTCTCCGAGAACGTCTCGGTGCAAGCCAGCGGTGAAGGCAGCTTCGACCAGGCCAAGGTCGATCGCATCTCCCAGGCCATCCGCAACGGCACCTTCCGGCCCGACGCCGGAGCGATCGCCGACAAGCTGACCGCCAACGCCCAGGAACTGCTCGGCCGGGCCTCGCGCTGACGCGCCCCGGGCCCTGCCTACCCTGCCGCACATGAGCGGATACATCATCGTGAACCGGCTCGGCGGCGCCGACGCGCCGCCCGAACTCGAAGCCCCGCTGGCCCGGCTCGAGGCGCGCCTGGGCGCCCTCACCGAAGCGCTCAAGGCGGATGACCCGGCAGCCCTCGAGGCAGCCGCCAGCGAACTGCACCGGGCGCTGTCGAGCGCCGTGGATTCCTTCCGTGTCGCGGCGCGCCGCGGCGGCGTGCCCGCCCCGATGCGCCAGCGCCTGGCGCTGGCCGGCGCCCAGGTGGCCGCGCAGCGCGAGTCGCTGGCACGCGCCACGGCCGCGCTCGACCGCGCCATCGACGTGCTCATGCCCGCTCCGGTGGTGGCCGGCTACGGCGCCGGTGGCCACGCGCTTCGCGCCGCGAGCACCGGGGCGATGACGGCCTGAGGGCGGCGCGCCACCGGCGCATCCAGCGCAAAGGGCCCCTCGGGGCCCTTTTGCATGGCGGCCCCTCGGGACCCGTTGTCATGAAGCCCCTCGGGGCAGCGCCAGGCGGCGCGGCTGCCTCACCACTCGCGCATGCGGGTGCGCAGGCGCGCGATCGACTGGCTGTGCAGCTGGCACACCCGGCTCTCGGTGACGCCCAGCACCGCGGCGATCTCCTTGAGGTTCATGTCGTGCTCGTAGTACATGCTCATCACGTACTGCTCGCGCTCGGGCAGTGCCTCGATGGCGGCTACGAGCGCCTCGCGCATCTTGCGGTCCGACAGCCGGCCTAGCGGATTGGACTCGGCATCGACCATGTGGCGGTCTAGAAAATCCTCGTCGCCGTCGTCGCCGCTCATGTCCTCCAAGTACACGAGCTGCGTGCCGCGCACCTTGCCCAGCAGCTCCTGGTACTCCTTGAGCTTCAGGCCCATCTCGCGCGCGATCTCGCTCTCGCTGGGCGCGCGGCCCAGGCGCTGCTCGAGCCGGTGCACGGCGGCCTCGATGGAGCGCTGGTGGCGGCGGTCGCCGCGGCTCATCCAGTCGCTGCCGCGCAGCTCGTCGAGCATGGCGCCGCGGATACGCTGGGTGGCGAAGGTCTCGAACTGCACGCCCTGCGAGATGTCGAAGCGCGCCAGCGCATCGCTCAGACCCATCATGCCGACCTGGATCAGGTCGTCGATCTCGACGTTGGCTGGCAGCTTGGCGATCATCTGGTGCGCCAGACGGCGCACGAGCGGGCTGTACTGCCTGAGCAGTTCGTTGGATTCGAGTTGACCCTTTTGCGTGTACATGTCACAACGCTCCGGTCGAATTGTCTGCCATCGACAGCGCCGGTTCCAGGGAGTTCGGCACACCTGGAGCCTCCAGGCTGCCGTTGTTGACGCCCAGCTGCGAGGCCACGAGCCGGCACAGCTCGCCGGCGGGGGCTTCGCCGGGGGAACTCTCCGGGTCCACCGACGCCCAGCCGGTGATGGTGCTGCCCACGTAGGCATCGGCGCAGCCGGTGAAGCTCTGCGCGATGCGCGCCAGCCGCGTCGAGGCCTGCGGCCCGATGAGCAGCAGGTCGGCACTGTACCACTCGCAGCGGCGCGCGAGCAGCTTGAGGTTGGCGTAGGCGTGCGTCACGCTCTCGGCCTGGTCGGCGGCCAAGAGCAGCGGACGCA
>JBJTVI010000158.1:0-2084 GCA_046081145.1 Rubrivivax sp. | reverse complement strand
CCGATGCGCAGGAAGTGCAGCGCCTCGTCCTGCAGCATCGTGCCCACCGTGACGCCGCGGCTCAGGTGCGAGCGGTACTTCACCCACTCGAAGAGCGCGCCGGGATCGCGCTCGAGCTCGCCGCCCTTCAGCAGCCGGTTGAACTCGAGCCAGGTCTGGTTCTGCGTCTCCCACACCTCGGTGGTGAGGGTGCCGCGCACGGCGCGTGCGTTCTCGCGCGCGGCGCGCAGGCAGTTCCAGATGCTCGAGTAGTTGGCCTCGTCGCGCACCATGAAGTCCATCACGCCGCGCGCATCGACCTGCGCGTGGCGGCTGGCGTACAGCGGCGTGAGCTCGGAAATGCTGAGCATGCCGCGCCAGCCGCGCTCGGCCGCATCGGCCGACTGCGGCAGCAGCGAGGTCTGGTAGTTGACGTCGATCATGCGCGCGGTGTTCTCCGCGCGCTCCATGTAGCGGGCCATCCAGAAGAGGTGGTCGGCGGTGCGTGACAACATGACTCAGCCCTCCAGCACCCAGGTGTCCTTCGTGCCGCCACCCTGCGAGGAGTTGACGACGAGCGACCCCTCCTTGAGGGCCACGCGCGTGAGGCCGCCGGGCACGGTCTGCACGCCCTTGCCGGAGGAGAGCACGTAGGGGCGCAGGTCGATGTGGCGCGGCGCGATGCCGGCCTCGACATAGGTGGGGCAGGTCGACAGGCTCAGCGTGGGCTGCGCGATGTAGTTGGCCGGGTTGGCGAGCAGCCGCTCGCGGAAGGCCTCGATCTCCGCGCGCGTGGCCGCCGGGCCCACGAGCATGCCGTAGCCGCCGGCGCCGTGCACCTCCTTCACCACGAGCTCGCTCAGGTGCGCGAGCACGTGCTGCAGGTCTCCCTCCTCCCGGCACAGGTAGGTGGGCACGTTGTGCAGGATGGGCCGCTCGCCGAGGTAGAACTCGATCATCTTCGGCACGTAGGGATAGATGCTCTTGTCGTCGGCAATCCCGGTGCCGATGGCGTTGGCCAGCGTCACGTTGCCGCGCCGGTAGGCCTCCAGCAGCCCGGCGCAGCCGAGCGTGGAGTCGGGGCGGAACGCACGCGGATCGAGGAAGTCGTCGTCCACGCGGCGATAGATCACGTCCACGCGGCGCGGGCCCTGCGTGGTGCGCATGTAGATGAAGCCTTCGTCCACGTAGAGATCCTGGCCTTCGACGAGTTCCACCCCCATCTGCTGCGCCAGGAAGGCGTGCTCGAAGTACGCGCTGTTGTACATGCCCGGGGTGAGCACCACCACCGTGGGCTCGTTGACGGCGGCCGGGGCCACGGCGCGCAGCGTCTCGAGCAGCAGGTCCGGGTAGTGGGCCAAGGGGGCCACGCGGTTGGCCGTGAAGAGCTCGGGGAAGAGCCGCATCATCATCTTGCGGTTCTCGAGCATGTAGCTCACGCCGCTGGGCACGCGCAGGTTGTCCTCGAGCACGTAGTAGATGCCGCTGCCGTCGGCCTGCCCGGCGCGCACGATGTCGATGCCGGCGATATGGGTGTAGATGCCGCCGCTGACCTGCACGCCGGCCATCTCCGGGCGGTACTGGGCGTTGCCCATGATGACCTCGCGCGGCACCACGCCGGCTTTGAGGATCTCCTGGCCGTGGTAGACGTCCTCGATGAAGCGGTTGAGCGCGGTGACGCGCTGGCGCAGCCCCTGCTCCATCTCGCTCCACTCGTGACGCGGGATGACGCGCGGGATGAGGTCGAAGGGGATGAGGCGCTCGGTGCCGGCGCCCTCCTCGTCCTTGGCGCCGTAGACGGCAAAGGTGATGCCCACGCGGCGGAAGATCATCTCCGCCTCCTCCCGCCGCGCGCGCATGGCCGCCTCAGGCTGGGCCGCAAGCCAGCGGGCGTAGGCGGCGTAGTGCGCGCGCACCGCCTCGGGCGCTGCGCCGACGCCGTGCATTTCGTCGTAGGGGTGTTTCATCGGGCCACCGCTCCTGCCTTCACGCTAGCAACTCCCGGGCCGGCTGCATCGGCAGGCGCGACGAGACGCGTCGTCACGCCCACGGTCAGCACGTGCCGGCCGCCGCCCCGGATCACGCCGCGCAGCGGCGCGACATCC
>JBJTVI010000157.1:0-2038 GCA_046081145.1 Rubrivivax sp. | reverse complement strand
TGCCGGAAGTGGCGCACGCCGGTGAACACCATCGCCACCCCGCGCTCGTCGGCCGCGGCGATCACTTCGTCGTCCCGCACCGAGCCGCCGGGCTGGATCACGCAGGCGGCACCCGCCTCGGCGAGCACGTCCAGGCCGTCGCGGAAGGGGAAGAAGGCGTCACTCGCCACGGCCGATCCCTGCAGCGACAGCCCGGCGTTCGCGGCCTTGATCGAGGCGATGCGGGCCGAGTCGATGCGGCTCATCTGCCCGGCGCCCACGCCCAGCGTCATGCCGCCGGCGCAGAACACGATGGCGTTGCTCTTCACGTACTTGCCCACCGTCCAGGCGAACATCAGGTCGTCGAGCTGCGCCGGCGTGGGCTTCAGGCGCGTGGGAAAGCGCAGCTGCTCCCGCCTGAGCACGTGGTTGTCGGCCGTCTGCAGCAGCAGACCCGAGCCCACTCGTCGGGCCTCCATCATGTTGCGGCCGTTGGCCCAGTCGGTGGCGCCGCCCGGGGGCAGCGCGATCTCCAGCAGCCGCACATTGGCCTTGGCGGCGAACACCGCCCGCGCCTCCTCCGTGTAGCCCGGGGCCAGCAGCACCTCGACGAACTGGCGCGCCACGGCTGCAGCCGCGGCACCGTCCACCGGGCGGTTGAAGGCGATGATGCCGCCGAAGGCCGAGGTCGGGTCGGTGCGGAAGGCCTTGTCGTAGGCCTCGCCCGGAGTGGACCCGAGCGCCACGCCGCAGGGGTTGGCGTGCTTGACGATCACGCAGGCCGGCGTCTCGAAGCTCTTCACGCACTCCCAGGCCGCGTCGGCGTCGGCGATGTTGTTGTAGCTGAGCTCCTTGCCCTGCAGTTGCCGCGCCACGGCGAGCGACCCCGGCGCGGGGTACAGGTCACGGTAGAAGGCGGCCTGTTGGTGCGGGTTCTCGCCATAGCGCAGCTCCTGCACCTTCACGAAGCGGCCGTTGCTCTGCCCCGGGAAGAGGCTGCGCGAGCCGTCCTCCTGCAGCGCGGAGAGGTAGTCGCTGATGGCGGCGTCGTAGTTGCTGATGCGGTTGAAGGCCGCCACGGCCAGTGCGAAGCGCGTGCGCTCGGCCACGCGGCCGTGCGTGCGCAGTTCCTCCAGGACGCCCGCGTACTGCGAGGCGTCGGTGAGCACGGCCACGTCCTTCCAGTTCTTGGCCGCGCTGCGCACCATCGCCGGCCCGCCGATGTCGATGTTCTCGATGGCCTCCTCGAGCGTGCAGCCGGCGCGCGCCACCGTTCGCTCGAAGGGGTAGAGGTTGACGACCAGCAGGTCGAGGGTGCCGATGCCGTGCTGCGCCAGGGCCTCGCGGTGGGCGGGCACGTCGCGTCGCGCCAGCAGCCCGCCGTGGATCACCGGGTGCAGCGTCTTCACGCGCCCGTCGAGCATCTCCGGAAATCCGGTGAGGGCGGCCACTTCGGTCACCGGCAGGCCGGCCTCGGCCAGCAGCCGCGCCGTGCCGCCGGTGGAGACCAGGCGCACGCCCAGCGCGTGCAGGGCCTGCGCGAGCTCGACCAGGCCGGTCTTGTCCGAGACCGAAATCAGCGCCGTCAGGCCGGCTGGCGCGGGGTGGGGCGCGGGGTCGGGAGCGTGCGCGCCGGTGCCCAGGGGGGCGTGGGAGGCGTTCATTCGAGGAGCCCATGCTCGCGCAGCTTGCGGTGCAGCGTGTTGCGGTTGATGCCGAGCCAGGCGGCGGCCCGGCTCTGGTTGCCTTCGGCGCGCGCCATCACCACTTCGAGCATCGGGCGCTCGGCCGCGCGCACGATCATCTCGTGCACGCCGCTGGGCTCGGTGCCGCGCAGGTCATGGAAGTACTGGTCCAGGGTGCTGCGGATGCAGCGGTCGATGGCGGTCTGGCTCACGGCGGGTCAGGGCTTTCAGGCTTGCAGCCGCAGCTGCGGCTCGTTGGCCGCAGGCAGCCGCACGTGGGTGTGGGCAAGCGATTCGAAGAAGGCCGAGACGGCCGCGTACTGCGCCTGGCAGGTGTCCAGGCGGTTCATCGTGTCGCGAAAGGCCGGCGCGCC
>JBJTVI010000156.1:0-12208 GCA_046081145.1 Rubrivivax sp. | reverse complement strand
CCGCCGGAAGGCTGCGCGCGGCCGGCACACCTCGCGGAAACGGCATCACCGTCACGGCGTGCCCGCGCTCGGCCGCGGCGATCACCGCCAGCTCGATGAACGCGCCGCAGCCGATCAGGATCTGGCGGCCGAAAGGGTCGGTCTCGGGCAGCAACCGCTCACCGTCGCACACCAGGTGGATGTGGCCGGGCTCGCGCAGGTCGGCGATCCAGGGTTGGCGGTTGTGCGGGTTGGGCGCCAGCAGCGCATGGGCGAGCATGAAGCGCCGCGTGTCCGTCTCGCGCTTGGGGCTGCGCCAGGGCTGCACGGCGGTCTCGGGCAGCTCCCCGCTGCAGCCGGTGAGCGCGGCCGTGGCGGCCAGCACGGCGCCGCCGCCGGCCAGGCGGATGAAGGCGCGGCGGCTGGGGGCCGATACGCCGCTGGATTCGGAGGGATGCAGCGAGGTGGGCGTGCGGGTGTGCATGGGCAGGGGCGCGATCAGGTAAAGATGAAACCGATGATCCGAAGCACCGGCGCGGCGCACAAGCGTCGCTGCGGCATGCATGGCATGCATTCCTGCATGGCCCCGCGTTCGGGCAAAGGGCTGCTGCACAATGCCGCGCCTTGGGTGGTGCGCCGCCGAAGAAAGCCCAGACGTGCCGGTTTCCTCCCCCCGCCCCCCCGGCTCGCACGGCCACTGGTGCGCCATCGATTTCGGCACCTCCAACTCCGCCGTGGCGCTGCCCGCGCCGGCCGGCGAGGTGCGGCTGGTGGCGCTCGAGCCGGGCTTCGAGACGATGCCCACGGCGGTCTTCTACCGCGCCGACGGCCCGGCCTGGGCCGAGCCGGTGTGCGAGTACGGGCGCGCGGCGGTGGCGGCCTATGTGGACGGGCTGGACGGGCGGCTGATGCGCTCGATGAAGAGCATCCTGGGCTCGCCGCTGGCCCAGCAGACCACCGACGTGGGCGGCGGGCGCGGCGTGCGCTATGCCGACATCGTGGCGGGCTACCTGCGCCACCTGCTCGCGCGCGCGCAACTCAAGGCGGGCCACCCCATCGAGCGTGCGGTGCTCGGCCGGCCCGTCTTCTTCGTCGACGACGACCCCGTGCGCGACGCGCAGGCGCAGGCCGCGCTGGAGGCGGCCGCACGGGCCGCGGGGCTGCGCGAGCTGCACTTCCAGTTCGAGCCCATCGCTGCGGCGCTGGACCACGAGAGGAGCCTCGCGCGCGAGGAACTCGTGCTCGTGGCCGACATCGGCGGGGGCACCTCGGATTTCTCGCTCGTGCGCGTGGGGCCCGAGCGCCGCCTGCGCGTGGACCGGCGCGAGGACATCCTGGCCAACCACGGCGTGCACGTGGCCGGCACCGATTTCGACCGCCACATCGAGCTTGCGGCCATCCTGCCGCTGCTGGGCTACCGGGCCTACGGGCCGGCGCGTGCCGGCGAGCCGGCCCGCGAGGTGCCCAGCGCCATCTACTTCGATCTGGCCACCTGGCACCTCATCAACACGGCCTATGCGCCCGCACGCCTGGCCGAGCTGCGCCAGATGCGCGGCTTCTAAGCCGAGCCGCGCCACCATGCGCGGTTGATGACGGTGCTCGAGGAGCGACTGGGCCACGCGCTGGCGGCAGCGGCCGAGCAGGCCAAGATCGACGCGGCCACGCACGGCCGCGCGCACATCGACCTCTCGCTGCTCGAGCCGAGTCTCTCCAGCGCGTTGTCGGAGCGCGAGGCGGCGCAGGTGATCGAGGCCGACTGCGCGCGCATCGAGCAGGCTGCGCGAGAGGCGGCGCGGCTGGCCGGGGTGGCGCCGCAGGCCGTCGACGCGCTCTACTTCACCGGCGGCTCGACGGGCCTGGCGCCGCTGGTATCCAGGATCGCGGGGTGCTTTCCGCAGGCGCGGCAGGCGCAGGGCGACCGGTTCGCGAGCGTGGCTCGCGGGCTGGGGGAGCACGCGCGACGGGTGTTCGGGCGCTGAGGAGCTGGGTTGCGATGGGGTCGGGCGCGCCGGGTCATCGCCAGGCGACGCGCCGCCGCTCAGTCCGGAAGGGCTTGACGCAAGGCGCCTGGCAGCCGCGCCAGCAAGGCCTGCCGCAGCCGGGCCTCATTCCGCTGCCACGCGATGCCCGAGGCCATCACACCCAGCCCGATGAGCGTGAGCGCGATCGGGAAGCCCAGGCTGTCCTGGAATACCCGGTGGCTGAGGTGCCCGAGGTAGAGCGTCACGCCCAGGCCACCGCACACCGCGAACACGCGCCGCTGCAGCAGCGCGCCCAGCGCCAGCAGCGCCACGTTGAGGGCGGCGTAGCCGGCCCGTGCCCATTCGCTGGAGGGATCCTGCGCCGTCAGCGCGAACCAGAAGGTGGGCAGGCCCATCAGGTAGAGCCAGAAGGGGTAGTCGCGCCCGGTGCCCAGGCGGCTGCGGAGGTCGACCCAAAGGGCCAGTGCGGTCATCAGCCCGCCGAAGAGCATCGAGAACTCCCGGTAGAAGCGCCAGCTCTGGTCGGCCTCGGGCGGCTCGATCAGGCGCGCGAGATCCATGCTCAGGTACCACAGCGCGACCGCCACCGGCATCACCAGGAAGGGATGGCGCAAGGCCCACAGCGCCGAGGCCGCGGCGGCCAGCGTGGCGAGCTCCAGCGTGAGCCAGCGCCAGTCGATGTGGCTGTGGAACTGCGCCGGGCGCGCAGGCCCGCCTTCGGGCCACAGGCCCAGGGCGTGCTGCAGCGCCCAGGTGCCCAGCGGCACCAGGCACACCGCGAGCGTGGCCACGATGCCGGCGGGCACGGCCAGGCCCCGTCGATCGAGCTTGCGCGCGGCCAGCACGCACAGCGTGGCGTAGGCCACGCAGATCGCCAGCAGCCCCCAGGGCCCCAGGCGTTTCCAGCCCTCGGTCATGAAGAGCGTGGCCGCGCTGATGGCCAGCATGCCGCCGAGGTAGTACAGCGTGTGCGTGAAGTCAAAGCGTGGCCGGGTGGACGCCGCCGCCGTGGTGTCGGCCGTGGGCTGGGCTCGCTCCTGCAAGTGCTTCCACAAGGGCGCCACCTGTTCGGGCTGCAGCAGCCGGGCGCGGGCCGCGGCTTCCAGGTCATCTCGTCCGATGCGCACGGCGTCGCGGGGCTGGCTCATGGGGGGCCCACCCTCACCCGCACACGAACTGCAGCAGCCGCATCACCTCGAACCACTCGCGCGTCTCGAAGCCGATCGTCACCGGGTCGATGAGCCGCGCGCCGGGGTAGAAGGCGCGCCGGTAGGCGTCGCGCGCGTCCTTGCGCACGACTTGCACGTCGAAGTGCTCGGGCAGCGCGGTGGGCCACGCCTGCACCGGCGAGAGCGCGCGCTGTACGCCCTGGCGGATGCGCTCGCGCGACTCAGCCGGGTGGCGCGCGTGCGTGGCCGCGCCGTGGCCGCGCATCACGTCCACCGTCACGGCGCCGGTGCCCTGTGCCTGCACCTCGGCGCACAGCGCCTCGTCGCCACTGACGAAGGCCACCGGCACGCCCTCGAGCGCGGCGGCCCAGGCGTGGAGCTGGTATTCCGACACCCACTGGCCGTTGACGCGGATACCCACCAGTCCGCCCGAGCTCAGCGTGTGAGCCAGCGGGTTGCCCCCCTTGGCGCCGCCGGAGTGCCAGCCCACGAAGAGCGCGGCGGCAAAGCTGCCATCGAGCCCCTGCACCATGCTGTAGGGATGCCCGCTCCAGCCGCGCCACAGCGTGGCCGGCCGGGGCAGCCGCTCGGCCAGCAGGTTGCGCCCGGTCCAGTGTGCGTCCTTGACGAGGATCTCGGTGGCCCCGGCCGCAAGCGCGCCTTCGCAGGCGGCCACCACCTCGTCGGTCATGCGCTCGCGAAACGGGGCGTTGTCGGCGTGCGAGAGGTCGGCCTCGGCCCAGTCGGTGATGCAGGTGATGCCTTCGATGTCGGCGCTGCGGTAGATCTTCATCGGGGTGCGGCAGGCGGGTTGGGAGAGGCGGCAGTATCGAGGCTGGGTGCTGCAGGGCCGGATCGAGTCGCCGTTGCCGCCGCGGCGGGCATGCCGGCGCGCAACAGATGCCCCACCGCCACCTCCAGCACGCGGTCGCGGTTCAGGCGCAGGTCTTCCAACGCCACGGGCACCTGCAGGTCGGGCACCACGCCCGTGCCCTCGATGCGCCGGCCGTCGGGCAGGACGAAGCCGACTTCGCTGTAGGCGAGCTTGCCCCCGCCGGGCACGTTCGCGTAGCCCATGTAGGCGAGCAGGCAGCCGCACGACACCTGCCCGACCACGGTGGCACGCTGGAGCGACTGCATGAGGCCGGCGAACATCTCGCTGGCGCTGGCGCTGCCGGCATCCACCAGGATGGCCACGGGGCCCTTGTACAGCCCGCTGCCCTGGAGCGCGGGCTCGAGCTTGACCAGCTCGACCAGCTCGAAGGCCAGCGTGATGGGCTTGCCCGTGCGCGTGAGGGCGCGGCCGGCCTTGACCTCGCCCTCGAAGAAGGGTTGCGCCACCTGGCGCACCATGCCGCCCGAGCCGCCGCCGTTGCCGCGCAGGTCGATGACGAGCGAGGGCGCGTCCTTCAGCGCCGCCAGGGCCTCGAGCATGCGGCCCTGCAGGCTCGGGTTCCAGGCCGTCAGGCGGATGTAGCCCGGGCCCTCGGGCAGCCGGCGGTGCGTGACGCGCGGCGGGTTGGCCAGCACCGTGCGCCGCAGCGTGGCCTCCAGGCGCGTGCCGTCGCTGCGCGCAAAAGCCAGGCGCGCCGAAGAGTCGGGCTCGCCGGCCAGCAGCCGGGTGGCGGCCAGGTTGTGGCGCTGCTGCTCGGTGGAGCCGTCGCGCGCCTGCTCGCGCAGCCGGGCGTAGACGCTCTGGGCGGATTCGCCCGCCACTTCCGTGAGCACCATGCCCGGGCGCACGCCGGCCCACCAGGCGTCGGATTCGCCGTTCACGCTCGTCACCACGAGCGCATCGGCCAGCGGGCGGAAGGCAAAGCCCAGGCTGACGGACTGGAAGCGCTCGGCGAGCCGCGCGCGCTTGGGGCTCACCACGCGCGTGTGCACGTCGCGCAGCTCACCAGCCATGCGATCCAGCCGGTCCCAGAAGGCGTCGTCGTCGGGGGCCTGCAGCACCTGTGCGCGCCACTTCGCGGCCACCGCCTTCCAGTCCACGCCGTTCATCCTGGGGTCGTAGTAGCGCTCGTCGACCGTGCGCCACACGAACTCGAAGGCCGCGGTGCGCGTGGCGGCGTCCAGCGCCGTGGCGGCTGCGGCGCCCGAGGAATCTGCCGGGGTGGCGATGCGCCGGGTGAGGACGGCGTGCGGATCCAGGGCGGCGCAGCCGGACAGGAGCAGCGCTGCGCTGAGGAGAAGGGTACGTGTCAGGTGGGTCATGGGAGTCGCGAGCACGCTCACACTGCCAGGGGTGTTCGCCATGGACGGATGGTGGCGAGCTCGTCGGCCAGACTTTCGCGTGCCCGCGCCATTTCGTAGTCGGCCTGCAGGCCCATCCAGAACTCGGCGCTCATGCCGAAGAACCGGCCCAGACGGACGGCGGTGTCGGCGGTGATGCCGCGGCGCTCTCGAACGATGTCGTTGATGCGCGGTGCGGGCACGTGCAGGGCCAGGGCCAGCGCATGCGCGCTCATGTCCACCGGGGCCAGGAACTCCTCGCGCAGCACCTCGCCGGGATGAATGGGCCGCATGCCGTTGACGGGGGCATCCATGGTCAGACTCCTCTCAGTGATAGTCGACGATCTCGACATCCCAGGCGCTGCCATCGTCGAACCTGAAGCACAGACGCCATGGGTCGTTGATCCGGATGCTGTATTGGCCCTTTCGGTCACCCCGCAGCGCCTCCAGCCGGTTGTTGGGCGGCACCTTCAGATCGTCCAGCCGAGTGGCGCGGTTGAGCATCTGGAGCTTGCGTTCCGCCACGGGCCGGATGTGGGCCCACCGGGCCACGCCCTTTCCCGCAAAGAGCGCAGCCGTGAATTTGCAGCGGAAGCCCCGGATCACACCGGTAAGTGTATAACGAACTAAGTTAAACTATGGACGTTAGATGCTGCGACCCAGCCGCACTGCGCCCACTGAGCTTCGATGGACCCCGCCTCGCCCCTTTCCCTCCGCGCCCGCGCCCCGGGTGGCGGCAGTCTGGAGACGCCGTGACGATCGATAGGCTCGCGGCGCTGGTCATCAAGTCCGGGGTGTCGCTGGGCGGCCTGCCGAACGAGGACCGCGAGCTCGCGCTGTCGGTGGCCGCGACCGCGCTGCCCCTGGGCGAAGGGTTCGCGGAGACGCAGGTGAACGCGCGGCTGCTGCGCAGTCTTTGCCAGGAGTGCGCCTTCCTGGCCACGGACCACGTCGAGTTGCGGCGCTGGCTGGTCGACACCGGCTGGTGGCAGCGCGACGGCTTTGGCCGCTGCTACCAGCGGGTGCCCTTGGCCGAGCTGGGCGACTCGCAGCGCCTGCTGGCCGAATCGGTGTGCGAGCTTGACCTGCCGGCATGGGTCGCCAGGGTGCGGGACGCGCGCCAGGCCGATCGTGAACGGCGGCGGCAGGCGCACGCGGCGAAGGACGGCCGCGCGCCGGGCGGATAGACCTAGGGCTTGAATGGCACCGTGGCCCTGCGGCGTGGGCGCCGCCTGCTGGCCAGCACCGGGTCTCAGGCCGGCGTGCGCTCGGGGCCCCCGAGCCGCGGCGCCACCATCGGCACCGTGAGCATCGTGCTGGCCACCGCCATCAGCAGCAAGGCGGTGAACATGGCGCTCGTGATCACGCCCTTGTCGAGCAGGATGCTCGCGAAGATGATCTCGATGAGGCCCTTGGTCTGCAGCAGCCAGGCCGCCAGCGTGATGTCGTGGCGGCTCCAGCCCAGGGCCCGGCCGGCCAGCCACACGCCGCCGAACTTGCCTGCCACCGCGGCGGCCAGCAGCAGCCCGGCGGCCAGGAACACGGCCGGGCCGCCCAGATCCCAGCTCGTGCGCAGCCCCGTGGAGAGGAAGAACACCGGCATCAGCACCAGCAGCACGTGGTCGCGCAGCAGGTCCATCTTCTCCTGGTTGAACCAGTGGCTGTCGAGCACCGCACCGGCCAGGAACGCGCCCACCATGTAGTGCAGCCCGCTCCAGTCGGCGCCAAAGCTCACGGCGGCCAGCCACACCAGGCTCAGGTACCAGCGGTCGCGCTCGGGCAGGCGCTGCATGAGCCGGCGCATGGCCCAGGCTGCGAGGGCGAAGGCCACGAGAAAGAGCCCTTGCCGGCCCACGCGCTGCCAGTCCATCAGCACGATGGCCAGCACCGCCCAGATGGCGATGTCGTCCAGGCTCGCGTAGCGCAGGATGCGCTGGCCGAGCTCCTGGCGCAGGATGCCGAGCTTTTCCATCAGCAGCACGAGGATGGGCAGCGCCGTCACGGCGCATGCCATGCCCACCCCGAGCACGAACTGCCAGGGCTGCGCGCGCGCCCCGACCCAGCCGCCCCAGGCCAGCAGCAGCAGGCCCGCGCCGCAGCCCAGCGCCACCGGCCCGGCCATCGCCAGGCCAGCGGCCAGGCCCGTTTCGCGCCGGCGCTGCCAGGCCTCGCGCAGGTCGAGCTCGATGCCGGCGATCCACACGAAGAGCATCACCGCCCACCAGGCCACGCCGTCGAGCGCCCCCACCACCTGGGGTGTGAAGACGAAGCCGTAGAACTGCGGGAAGGCCGCGCCCAGCAGCCCGGGCCCGAGCACGATGCCCGTGACGATCTGCACCACCACGAGCGGGGCCCAGTACTCGGTGCGCCCCACGCGCCACACCAGGTAGGGCAGCGCGAAGATGATGACGAGCGCGATCAGGTAGAGCTCGGTGGTGGGGAGTGCGGGCATCGGGATGGGGAAGTCAGCTGCCGGGTGAGGAGAGCGGCACCGTCAGCCGCATGCCCGGCACCACGATGCCGCCGCGGTCGCCCACCTCGAGTGAGCCGTAGCGGGCGGCGAAGGCCGGTGGCAGCGCGCGCGCGCCCGGTGCGGCCAACCACAGCCGCAGCAGGTGGCGGCGCCTGGCCGGCTCGGGGTGGTCGTCGAAGGCGGTGCGGTCGTGCAGTAGCACGTGGTTGTGGACGAACTGCACATCCCCGGCCTGCAGCCGCATGCGCAGGTGCAGCGCCGGGTCTTCGGCCAGCGCGTCGAAGGCATCGAGCGCCTGCACGTCGGCCGGGGTCAGGCGCGGCGCGGCCTCAAAGCGCTGCGCGCTGTCCACGTACTGACGCTGGTAGAAGACCGTGAGCGCACCGCCGTGCCAGCTCAGCACCGGGATCATGAAGAAGGGCTGCTGGCCCGCGGGCACCTCTCCGCGCCGGTCGTGCGCCATCGGCCGCAGCAGCCGGGCGGCCAGGTGCGGACGCGTGCGCAGCAGCTCGTTGTAGAGGGTGAGCGCGCTCACCAGCAGCGAGTCGCCGCCACGGCGCGCTTCCTGCAGGCACAGCAGGCCCACGATGTCGCAGGAGTCGGTGTGAAAGGTCTGGCGCTCGCTCGTCTGGTACAGGCGCACGTTCGGGTCGCTGCTGGCCAACCCCAGGTCTCGCACGTGGCCCAGCACGTGGCCCTGCGCGTTTTGCGAGCGCGCGCGGCCCAGGTGCGCGCCCAGGCCCATGAAGAGCGTGGCGCGCTCGGTGGCCGTGCAGCGCTCCACCGGCAGCCGGCGCAGCAGCGCAAAGCCCCGGCCCTGCAGCAGCTCAGTGCGCAGCGCCGCCAGCCGCGGGCCCAGCCGCGGCAACGGGAAATCCTGCGCCGTGATCGCACCCAGGCGCGCGGGGATGTCGCCACCACGCGCAATGAAGGCCTGGGCGGCGGACTCGAGTTCGGCCAGGTCGGGCCCGTCGAGCGCGACGATCCACTCGCTTGGCTCGGACAGTTCCTCGCCACGCCAGGCGGCCGGGCCGGTTTGCGCGGGGGGGAGCCAGACAGTGTCGGGCGGGTTGTCGAGGTGGGCGGACATGCTCACGCGCAGCTTAGCAAGCCGCACGTATCCCGAGCGGGGCGCTTACCGGGAGGTCTGCGCAAACCTCGCCGCCAGCGCATCGGCCCCGCGCGCCAGCAGCCCCACGTCCGAGCCCACGGCCGTGAAGAGCGTGCCCAGCTCGATGCAGCGTGAGGCCAGCCGCTCCTCGCCGATCAGGATACCTGGCGCCTTGCCCGCGGCGCGGATGCGGCCGATGGCCTGCTCGATGAGCGGCCAGACCTGCGGGTGCGCGACCTCGCCGGCCAGGCCCAGCGAGGCATGCAGGTCGGCCGGGCCGATGAAGATGCCGTCGATCCCCTCCAGCGCGGCGATCGCCTCGATGTGCTGCAGCGCATCCTTCGTCTCCAGCTGCACGAGCAGGCAGATCTCCTCGTGCGCGCGCTGCGCGTAGCGCGCCACGCGGCCGAAGCGGGTCGCGCGCGTCGTGCCGGCCACGCCGCGCACGCCCTCGGGCGGGTAGCGCGTGGCGGCCACGGCGGCGCGCGCCTCCTCCAGCGTCTGCACATAGGGGATGAGCAGGCTCTGCGCGCCGGCATCGAGCACGCGCTTGATGGTCACCGTGTCGTTCCAGGGCACCCGCACCACGGGCGCAGGTGCGTAGGCCGCCACCGCCTGCAGCTGCACCAGCAGCGACTCCAGGTCGTTGGGCGAGTGCTCCATGTCCAGCAGCAGCCAGTCGAAGGCCGCGCCGGCCACGGCTTCCAGCGAGTAGTGGTGCGACAGGCTGCACCACAGCCCGATCTGATGGCGGCGCTCGCGCAGGGCGCGCTTGAAGGGGTTGCGGGGCAGGTCCATGGGCGGTGCCTACTTCGGGGTGAACTCGGGCATGCCCATCTGCCAGAGCATGAAGGACCAGATGTCCACCGTCTGCTCCTGCTGCTGCGCGCGGCTGGCGCCGCCGCCGTGACCGAGCTGGTAGTCCAGCCGCATCAGCACCGGGCCGCCGGTGCTGGCGCTGGCCAGCCGGTTGGCGTACTTGCTGCTCTGCCACACCGACACGCGGGTGTCGTTCACGCCGTGCACCAGCATCACCGCCGGGTAGCGCGTGCCCGGCCGGATATGGTGGTAGCTCGACATGGCCAGCAGGGCCTTGAAGCCCGCCTCGTCCTTCACGGTGCCGAATTCCGGCACATTGGCCAGGCCGTTGGGGTCGAGCTCGGCGCGCACCATGTCCATCACCGGTACTGCCGGGACGGCGGCGGCGAAGAGCTCGGGCCGCTCGTTGATGGCCATGCCCACGAAGATGCCGCCGGCGCTGCCTCCGTAGATGGCCAGGCGCTGCGGCGAGGTGTAGCGTCGTGCCACCAGCCACTGGGCCACCGCGATGCCATCGCGCCAGGTGTTGGGCTTGTTGGCCTTCTGACCCGCCAGGTGCCACTCGGTACCGAAGATGCCCCCACCGCGCACGTGCGCGTAGGCATAGACCCCGCCCCGTTCGATCCATGCCAGCAGGCGTGGGTTGAAGCCCGGGTTCTCGGTGATGCCATACGACCCGTAGCCATAGAGCACGGTGGGGTTGCTGCCGTCGAGCTTGAGGTCGCTGCGGCTGATGAGCGAGACGGGAATGGTCGCGCCATCGGGCGCGGGCACGCTCACCTCGCGCACCATGAGCCCGGGCGGGGCATCGAAGGCGCCGGCGCGCGCCAGCGCCAGGGGCTCGGCCGTGCGGCCGGGGCTGTAGGCAAAGCGCTGAAGGGCGCGCGTCCAGCCGGTGACACCGAAGAGCAGGCCGTCCTGGGTGGGGTTGGCCGCCAGCACGCTCACGCTGCCCTCGAAGGGTAGCGGGACGGGCTGGGGCCGTGGCTGCTCGTGGGCCAGCCGCACGAGCTGCATCGAGGGCCCGCGCCGGGTCACGAGGTAGGCGGCATCGCGGGCCCCGGCCACGCTCACCAGGACCTGCTCGCTGGCGGGCACCACCACTTCGGCCCGTGTCAGGTCCGGGGCCGACAGCGGCAGGCGAAGCAGCCGGTGGCGGGGTGCGCCCTTGGCCGACAGCACGTAGATCCAGTCGCGCGTCACGGCGTAGTTGCGCACCTCGTCGGCGGCATCGAACACCTTGCGCCACTGGGTGCGCCCCTGCCGGGCGGCCTGCAGCTCGCCCAGGTACAGCACCTGGTTGCGGTCCACGCCCAGGCTCACGGCCAGTCCCGCCATCGGCGTGCCCGCGATCTCGAAGGCGGTGGCGCTCGCAAAGAGCGGCAGCCCGAGCTCGGGGTTGCGCAAGGGGCTGAAGACAGGCTGCGCCTGGCGCGTGGCCATCGAGTAGAAGTGAGTGGTCCGGTCGCCGAACTTCTGGGTGTCGGGCAGCTTCTCGAAGCCCTCGCGCAGCCGGGTGAAAAAGAAGCCGCTGCCGTCTTGCAGCCAGCTCGTGCCGGAGAAGCGGATGCGATCGATCGGCGGCACGATGTCCTGGCCGCTGGCCACGTCCATCACGTGCAGCTCCCCGATCTCGCTGCCGCCCACCTGCAGCGTGTAGGCCAGGCGCCGCCCGTCGGGCGAAGGTGCGAAGTCGAGGATCGAAAGGGGCTGACCGGCCCGACGCCCCCTGACTTCGGCATCCACCAGCACGCGCTCGGCGCCACTGGCGGCCTCGCGCACCACGAGCTTGAACTGGTTCTCCCCGGGCTCGCGTCGCGTAAAGAAGAGCGAGCCGTCTTCGGTGCGGCGCAGCGTGCCCACCGAGCCTGCAGCCGCCGCGTCGATCTCGCGCACCCGCTCCAGCAGGCGCGGGCGGCCCGGTAGGCGCGCCAGGATCTGCTGCGTGGCCTCGGCCTGCCCCTTCATCCAGGCCGCGACGACGGGATCGGCCACGTTCTCGGTGTGGCGCCAGGGGTCGGCGACGCCGATGCCGTGGAAGGAGTCGCGCACGGGTTGTGCGGGCAGCGGCGCGGGAAGCGTCACGCCGGCGACGCTTCGCGGCGCGGGTGCGCCGGGCGGGGCCGAGCAGGCGGCCAGCAGGGCGGTACCGGCCAGCATGGCCAGCAGGTAAGGGTAAGGCAAGGTGGGCATGGCGGGGCGGTCCTCAGGTCTCTGGTCTACGGGCGCTGGGGGGTCGGCCCCCGCCGGGGGATTGACTATATCGGCCGGGTCGTATGGCCCCGTGCCTGCAGACGCTGCACGGGATGTCTACGATGTCGAGGTGACCAGTCACGTCCCGCCCACCAGCGCCCACCCCGGCACCTCGGCCTGCGCGCCCGTCGTCTACTTCGACGGCGCCTGCCCGGTGTGCGCGCGCGAGATCGCGATGTACCGCCAG
>JBJTVI010000155.1:0-15467 GCA_046081145.1 Rubrivivax sp. | reverse complement strand
TCGGCAGCGGGGGCATCGCCGCCCTCGGCAGGTGGCATGCGCGGTTCGCCCGCTGGGCGGCCCGGCGGGCTCATCCCTCGCGCGGGCCGGCTGCCGCGTGCTCGGCGCTGCAGTAGCCGCGCCCGAGCGCGTGCACCGCCTCGGGCGCGGGCAGGTGCACCCCGCAATGGGCGCAGCGCAGCATGTCCTGCGCGCCGCCGGCCGCGCCAGGCGCAGGGGCAGCACCCCCCCGGGGTGCGCCCGGGCCGCGCACGCCGGGATCGCGCCGGGGCCCGCGCGAGCGCGTCAGGAGCGCCCACACCGCCACCCCCACCACCAGCAGCAACACGAGGATCTTGCCCATGTGAGCCGGCCCCGCCTCAGGCGCCGCGCTCGAGCAGCACCTCGAGCACGAAGCGCGACCCGACGTAGGCCAGTTGCAGCACGATCACCCCCGCGTAGAGCCAGCGCGTGGCCTGCTGCCCGCGCCAGCCGCGCCAGTGGCGGCCCGCCAGCAGCAGCGCAAAGATCACCCAGCTCAGGATCGAGAGCACGGTCTTGTGGTCCCAGCGCCAGTGGGCGGTCGTGAGCGCGCCCAGTGCGATGGCAGCCGTGAGCACCCCGAAGCCCGCCTGGACGAAGCGGAAGGTCAGCCGCTCGAGTTGCAGCAGCGGCAACCCGAAGGGCCCCGTGAGGCCCTTGCGCTGGCGCAGCCGGCGCTCGGCACTGTCGAGCAGCAGGCCATGCAGCACCGCCGCCCCGAAGAGGCCGTAGGAGCCCACGCCCAGCAGCCAGTGCAGCGAGGCCCAGCCCGTGCCGAGCGTGCGCGGCTCGCCCGGGAAGGTGAGCTCGAGCACCACCGCCAGGGCACCGAGCGCCGCCAGCGCGCGCCGCACCCCCGGCAGCGGGAGCAGCCGGCTCTCGAAGGCGTGCACCAGCAGCACCGCACAGACCGTGAGCGACAGCACCGGGCCGAAGCCCAGGCGCACACTGCCCGGGCCCGCGCCGCCGATCTCCAGCGCCAGCAGCGCCGCGTGTGCGGCGATGCCGAGCCCGAACATGCGCGCCCCCAGCCGCCCGAGCCTTTCGCCGGGCCAGGCGGCCAGCGCATACGCCGCCAGGGCCACGCAGGCCAGCGGCAGGGCCACGGGACCCGGCAGGGCGGCAGATAGAATCATTTCGCGAGTTTAATTGCGCAACCCTCGATGGCCTCCACCCTCTCCGACCGCCTCTCACGCCTCGTCAAGACGATGCGCGGCCAGGCCCGCATCACCGAGGGCAACGTGCAGGACATGCTGCGCGAGGTGCGCATGGCCCTGCTCGAGGCCGACGTGGCCCTGCCGGTGGTGCGCGAGTTCACGGCGCGGGTCAAGGACAAGGCCCTGGGCCAGGAGGTGGTGGGCTCGCTCAACCCCGGCCAGGCCTTCGTGGGGATCGTGCACGCCGAGCTCGCCCGCACCATGGGTGCCGTCGACGAGGCCGGTGCGCCACTGCCCGGCGCCTCGGAGCTCAACCTGGCCACGCAGCCACCCGCCGTGGTCCTGATGGCGGGCCTGCAGGGTGCGGGCAAGACGACGACGACGGCCAAGCTGGCGCGCCACCTGATCGAGCGGCGCAAGAAGAAGGTGCTGACGGTCTCGGCCGATGTCTACCGCCCCGCGGCCATCGAGCAGTTGCGCACCGTCACGGGCCAGGCCGGGGCGGAATGGTTCCCGAGCGAGCCCGGCCAGGCCCCGCGCGACATCGCGCGCGCCGCGCTCGAGCACGCGCGGCGCCACCACTTCGACGTGCTGCTGGTGGACACGGCCGGCCGGCTGGGCGTGGACGAAGCCATGATGGCCGAGATCCGCGAGCTGCACGCGGTGCTCGCCCCGATCGAGACGCTCTTCGTCGTCGATGCGATGCAGGGCCAGGATGCGGTCAACACCGCACGCGCCTTCCGTGAGGCGCTGCCGCTCACGGGCGTGGTGCTCACCAAGCTCGACGGCGATGCACGCGGCGGCGCGGCACTCTCGGTGCGGCAGGTCACCGGCGTGCCCATCAAGTTTGCCGGCGTGTCCGAGAAGATCGACGGCATGGAGGCCTTCGATGCCGAGCGCCACGCCGGGCGCGTGCTCGGCATGGGCGACATCGTCGCCCTGGTGGAGGAGGTCCGAAAGGGCGTGGACACGGCGGCCGCCGAGAAGCTGGCCGCCAAGGTCAGGAGCGGCGACGCCTTCGACCTCAACGACTTCCTGACCCAGATTTCCCAGATGAAGAAGATGGGCGGCCTGGGCGGCCTGATGGACAAGCTGCCCTCGCAGCTGGCCGCCCGTGCCCAGCAGGGCGACCTGGACCGCGCCGAGCGCGACGTGCGTCGCATGGAAGGCATGATCTGCTCGATGACGCCGCTGGAGCGGCGCAAGCCCGAGCTCATCAAGGCCGCGCGCAAGCGACGCATAGCCGCTGGCGCGGGCGTGCAGGTGCAGGACGTCAACCGCATGCTCGCGCAGTTCGAGCAGATGCAGGCGATGATGAAGAAGATGAAGGGTGGCGGGCTCATGAAGATGATGCGCCGCATGGGCGGCTTGGGCGGGATGCCCGGCATGCCCGGCCTGCCGCGCTGAGGGCTCCTGCGCCCCACCCCCCGCACCTGCGGGGGCACCTGGGGCTCAAGCGGAGGCGCCGGGCAGCCGATATGCCGGTTGTCTGCCTTTGCCCGCACCGCTGCCATGCCCGATCTCGACTCCCTGCCGCTTGCCGCCGTGGCCGCCACCGCTGCTGCGGTGGTCCTGTGTCTGGTGCTGCTGCTCGTGGCCAGGCGGCTGCGCCAGCGACCGGGCCGCAGCCTGTCCGCACGCCCGGCCCCGGGCGCCGCGCGGGCGGGCCGCTCCCCCCGGGCCGATCCGCGCGAAGGGCAGGCCCTGCTCGAGCGCTACCACCCGAGCGCCGTGCGCGTCCTGACCACCTGCGAACGCGAGGCCTACGACGTCGTGCGCGCAGCGCTGCCCTCGCACCTCGTGATGGCACAGGTGCCCCTGGTGCGCTACCTGCGCGTGCACGACAAGCGCACGGAGGACGACTGGCTGCGCGGCCTGTCGATGCTCAGCGCCGACATCCTCGTCTGCGATGCCACCTCCAGGCCGCTCGTGGCCGTCGAGATCCTTCCGCCGAACCCGGGGCCCAAGGCGCGCGAGCGCCACGATCGCATGCGCCACCTCCTGGAAGGGGTGGGCGTACGGGTGATCGTCTGGCAGGAGGCCCAGCTGCCCGATGCCGAGCACATGCTCAAGCAGCTGCGCACTGCGATCGAATCGGAGGGCACGCCCGCGAGCCGCTCGCGCACCGCACGCGCCGAGGCAGGCGACGGCTCACGCCGGCGCACCGCTTCCGACCGCATCGAGCCCGAACTCGGCCCCGTGGACGCACCTGCCCGCACGCCGGGATCCCGCAATTCGCCCCCGCCCGGGCGCAACGCGGCCAAGGCCGCACCCGGCTCGTCGGGGCCTTCAAGCGCCGGCAAGGCCTCCCGAGCCGGTTCGGGAGCCGGTTCGGGAGCCGGTTCGGCGGCCGGTTCGGGAGCCGCTTCGGGCGCCGCCAAGGCTGCCGCCGCGGCAACCGCGGCCGCCGCAGCGTCGGCGGCAACGGACGGGGCAGCCCGCTCTGCCCCGGCCAGCGGCTTTGCCCCGCTCATTCCGGTGCCCGAGATCGCCGAGCTGCTTGCCGAGGGCGACGAGATCGCTGCGCGCCACTCCCGGCTCGACCCGGTCTCGCTCACCTTCTTCGACGAATTCGAGGCCCGTCCGCAAGGCGCCTCGGACGCGGCGCACTGAGCCGGCTCGCCGGCGGCGCGCCGCTCGACGGTGGCGCTGCGATCAGGGCAGCAGGGCCTGCGCAAACTCGCGCGCATCGAAGGGCTGAAGATCCTGCAGGCCCTCGCCCACCCCGATGAAATAGACCGAGATCGGACGCCCCTGCTGCGTGCACCACCGCGCGATCGCGGCCAGCACGCCCCCCTTGGCCGTTCCGTCGAGCTTGGTGACCACCAGCCCCGTGAGTGGCACGGCGGCGTCGAAGGCCTGCACCTGGGCCAGTGCGTTCTGCCCCGTGTTGCCGTCAACCACGAGCAGCACCTCGTGCGGCGCGCCAGGCAGCGCCTTGCCGATCGTGCGGTGGATCTTGCGCAACTCCTCCATCAGGTGGGCCTGCGTGGGCAGGCGCCCGGCCGTGTCGGCGATCACGACATCGCAGCCGCGGGCGCGGCCCGCGCACACCGCGTCGAAGCTCACCGCCGCAGGGTCGCCACCTTGCTGGCTCACGATGTCCACCTGGTTGCGCGCGCCCCATACGGCAAGCTGCTCGCGCGCGGCCGCCCGGAAGGTGTCGGCCGCGGCCAGCAGCACCTTGCAGCCCTCGGCCGCAAAGTGGTGGGTGAGCTTGCCGATGCTCGTGGTCTTGCCCGCCCCGTTGACGCCGACGACCATCAGCACCGTGGGCGCCACGGCGCCGACCTCCAGCGGCCGCTGCAGGGGCGCGAGCAGCTCGGCGAGCACCTCGCGCAGCAGCGCCTTGACGGCCTCGGGGTCGCTCGTGCCGGCCTGGCGCACGCGCCGGCGCAGCTCGCCCAGCACATGGGCGGTGGCCCCCACGCCGGCATCGGCCATCAGGAGCGCCGACTCCAGCTCCTCGTAGAGTGATTCGTCCACGCGCGCGCCACTGAAGACGCTGGCCAGGCCCGAGCCGGTACGGCGCAGCCCGGCGCGAAGCCGGTCCATCCACCCCACGCGCTCGGTCTGGGCCGGCGGGGCCGGCTGGCCCAGCTGGGCCGGCTGGGCCAGCTCGCCCGGGGCGGCCGCAGGGGTGCTCGCGGACGCGGCGGGTTCGGGCTGCGGCTGGGCGCGCTTGAAGAAACTGAACATGGCTCGGTGGGGTGGGGATGCGCCGGCACGCGAGCGGCGCCACGCGCCGCGCTTGCCGCTATACTGCGCGGTTCGGGGCGCTTTAGCTCAGTCGGTTAGAGCGACGGAATCATAATCCGCAGGTCCGGGGTTCGAGTCCCTGAAGCGCCACCACCCTCACCGCCTTCAGGCCGGCGCAGGGCTCGCCCTTCGGCGCCTCCCCCCTCACTTGCCACCGGCCGCCCGATAGCGCGCGATCGCTTCGCGCAGGTCCTTCAGTTCGGGGCACCCGAAGCGGCAGGCCTTCTCCAGGCGTGACTGGATTTCCAGCGCGCCGGCCAGGTCCTTCTTCATCAGGAACAGTTCGCCGTAGTACTCGAGCGCGCTGCGGTGGCGCGGCTCGATCTCGAGCGCGCGCAGGTAATGCCGCTCGGCCGCCACGAGGTCCGGTGGGGTGCGGCTGCGCCAGGCATAGCCCATCAGGTTGTGCCACTCGGCGTTTCCCACCGCATTGGCCGGCTGCAGCACCGCCAGCGCGGCATCGAAGCGCCGCGCCGTGATCTCCTTGCGCGCCTGCTGCAGCCACGCCGGGTCGTCGGGCGCGGGGTCGCTGGCGGCCGCCCACAGCGTGCCGCTGCCGGCCGCGAGCCCCGCCACGAGCGCCGCCGCCAGCGCCGCCTCGCGCAAGCGCTCTCGCCAGCGGGGCCGGGCCGGCGCGTGCCGGGCAAGACCACAGCTGGAGACCGGGCTGTCGGGGGAGTCGTGTGCGGCTGGCATGGCGTCGATCCGGTTGAGGGTGGGGGCGGGCCCGGGCGCGCGTCTGGCCCGATCCAGGGTCGCACGATACCCGGTCGGGCGCCGTTCGTCAGGGCAGGCGCGGCACCACGAAGACCTCCAGCGGCCGCTCCCGTCCGCGCAGCAACGCCTCACCCTGCCCCGCCAGCGTGCGGTTGAGCTCCTCGAGCGCACGCGCCAGCGCGCACGCCGCCCCCAGCAGCAGCGTGGCCGGCCACGAGCGCCACACGGCCGGGAGCAGCTCGAGCGCGGCGTCGGCCGCCCGCAGCGACACCAGCGCCAGCGCGTGGTTGAGCAGATGCACGACCACGTAGGCCAGCGGGATGCAGGCCGACAGCGACCGTACCAGGCCCTTCATGCGCGTGCCCCCGGATTACCTTCGAAGCGGGCCCTCCGTGCAGGGGCGGCACCCGCGCGCGGTTCGCGCGCCTATCGTGCGGGCATTCGCAGCGCCAGGCCGGGGGCAGCTAAACTGCCGGGTGCTGCGAAAACCGCGGCTTTTCCTCGAGACACCCCCGACCCCGCGTGCTGCCTGCCGCCGACCGAACCGGACCGCCCTGCGGCCGTCCGAGGCTCGATGAACCCGGCTCGACCCGCCTCGCGCGATCGGCCGGGCGGGGTGCCCGCCCCCTGCGGAGCCCGGCCTCGTGAGTGACTCCCCCGCCTCGGCCCCGGCAGGCAACCCGGCCAGCCCGGCTCCGGGCAGTGCGCAGCCTGCAGCCGTGCTGCGGCCGGTGGGCCCGCGCAAGATCCTCGAGATCGCGCTCGTGCCGGCCCCCGGCGGCATTCCGGTGCGCATCGAGGCCTACCCCGGCGAGCGCTACGAACTCAAGGACCCCCGCACCGGCCGCGCCCCACGCCAGCTGCGCGTCTGGCGCGTGGCCAACGACCTGTGGATCGCGCTGGACACGCAAGCGCCGGCGGATCCGAGTCTGGCCCGGCCCGATCTCGTCATCGGCCACTACTTCGACCCCGCCTTCGTGGCCAGCCCGGCCGACAGCCTGGTGGGCCTGGACGAGAACGCGCTGCTGCGCAGCTACCTGGTCCGGGCCGAGAGCCTGCCGGCGGGCGCCGCTCCCGGTCTGGCGCATCGCGAGCTCTCCACCCTGGCCTCGGTCACGACGCAGCTCATCGAGTTCCCGCGGCTGGAGGTGCAGCCGGCGGCCGCCTCCTTGCCGATCCTCCTGCCCGGGCTTCTGGCGGGCGGGCTGGCCGGGCTGGCCGGCGGCGGGGGAGGAGGCGGCGGGACACCGCCCCCGGTGGTGGACACCCTCAAGCCCGGGCTGCCCTCGCTGGCGGCGCCCGAGGCCCTGGGGGGGCTGAACCGGCTGGAGGCTGCCGACGGCACGAACCTGGTGATCAGCCTGCCGGCCAACGCCGCGGTGGGCGATCTCCTGAGCACCGTGCTCACGCGGCCCGACGGCAGCACGCTCAGCCTGAGCTCGACCCTCACGGCCGCCGATCTGGCGGCCGGCCAGGTGGTGCAGGCGGTGGCACCCACCTCGCTCAGCGCGGCAGACGGCCGCTGGAGCGTGCGCAGTTCGCTCGCGCGAGGGGCAGTGCAGGGCGACGCGGCCACCCTCGAGTTCGTGGTGGACACGACCGCACCCGGGGCACCGCAGCTTTCGCTGCCCGAGGCGCCCGGGCGCATCACGGCCGCCGAGGCGCAGGACGGCACGACTCTGGAGGTGACGCTGCCGCCCGGCAGCGCAGCCGGCGACCGCCTGGAGGCCATCTTCACCTCCCCCTCGGGCACGGTGCTCACGCGCAGCGTGGTGCTGCAGGCATCGGAGGCGGCGGCGGGCCGTGTGGTGTTGGCGCTCACGGCGGCCGAGCTGCGCACCGGGGCAGGCGGCAGCGGCTTTGCAGACGGCGCCTGGTCGGTGCGGGCCGCGCTCACGGACACCGCCGGCAATCCCGGCGTGGCCGCCCAGGCGAGCTTCGAGCTCGAGACCCGGCTCGTGCTGCAGGGCACCATCGTGGCCGGGCCGGTGACCGGCGGGCTGACGGTGGAGGTCTTCGGGGACCAGGGCCAATCGCTGGGCAGCGCGGCCGTGGGCAATGACGGCGCCTGGCGGCTCGAGCTCTCGGGCCTGGGCAGCTACCGCGGGCCGGTCCTGGTGAAGGTCACGGACGCCAACGGCGCACTCGCCAACTACCTCGACGAGGTGAGTGCGGCGCCCAGGTCGCTCGACACCACGTTGCGCACGGTGGGCGTGGCGGCGGAATCCAACCCGCGCTTCGGTGTGCAGGCCTCGGGCGTGGCGGTGCTCGAGCTGCACGTGAACCCGCTCACCGAGCTGGCCGCGCGGCGCCTCGTGGGCGCCGCCGATCGCCCGCCCGCGGACGCCGCCGCCATCGCGGCGGCCAACCTGGCCGTGGGGGAGGCCTTCGGCCTGCGCGGCATCGACGTGACGGCCGGTGCCGTGCCCACCAACTCCGCCGCCTTCCGAGCCGAAGACGGCCTCTCGGGCGCCGAGCGCGTGGGGCTGGTGCTGGCCAAGCTCTCGGGCGCCGAGCGCCTGGACGGCGGCAACCTCGCCAACGTGCTGGGGCTGCTCGAGCGCGGCCTGGTGGCCCAGGGCGGCAGCCTCGCCCTGTCGAGCGCCACCGCGGCCTGGATCGACCAGGGGCGCCAGCAGGCGCTGGCCGCGCTCAAGGCCGCGCCGTCCAGCGCCGAACAGACCTTTGTCTCCGATTCCACCCTGCACCGGCAGCTGCTGGGCGAGGTGGTGGTCACGCGCCAGGAGATCGCCGCCGACGGGCGTCTGCTCGTCTTCGGCACGGCGCTGCCCGGCAGCCGGGTGTCGGTCAGCTTTGCCGATGGCACGGTGCAGTCGGCCACGGTCGGGCTCGACGGCTCCTTCGTGCTGACCTCCTCGCGCGCGCAGGCCTCGTTCGTCTCCCCGCTGGCGGTGACTGGCCAGGACGCCCTGGACCAGCCCGTGCGCCACACCGCGCCAGGCGCACCGACCGTCGACATCGGCAACGGGCGCATCGTCTCGGGCACCGGCACACCCGGCAGCGAGGTGGAGGTGCTCGATGCGGGTGGCCGCTCGCTGGGCAAGGCCACGGTGGATCCCTTCGGCGCCTGGTCGCTCGCGCTGGCCACGCCGCTGGCGGCCGACTCGGTGCTGCAGGCGGTGGCGCGCGACGCCAGCGGAAACATCTCGGCCGCCACGGGAGCCCGGATCGTCGTCGGGCAGCCGGGGCTTCAGATCCCGGAGGCCGCCGACGGCTTCGTGAACCTGGCCGAGCGCGACGATGGCGGGGTGGGCCTGGCGATCGCGCTGCCGGCCAACGCGCCGGCCGCCTCGCGGCTGGAGATCGTCCTCACGCGCCCGGACGGCAGCACCTTCACGGTGGCGGCCACGCTGGAGGCGGCCGACATCGCCGCGGGCTCGCTCACGCGCGCCCTGCCGGCCTCCGCGCTCGGCGCAGATGGGCGCCACCAGGTGAGCGTACGGTTGACGACCCCCACCGGCGTGATCTCGGCCGCCGCCACGCGCGAATTCGTCCTCGACACCCAGGCCCCGGCCGCCCCGACGCTGGAGGTGGCCGGCGACCGGCTCGTGGCCGGGCAGGCCGAGCCGGGCAGCACGGTCCGGCTGCTCAGCCCGGAGGGCAAGCTGCTGGGCAACACCGGGCCGGTGGGTGCGGACGGCGGCTGGGTCGTGCGGCTCGATGCCGCGCTGGCCGATGCCACGCCGCTGCGGGCGTCGGCCACCGACGCCGCGGGCAACCCGAGCCCCCTTGCCTCGGGCCAGGTGCTGGCCTCGGCGGTGCGCATCCAGGGCGCCTTCGACGACGCCGCGCCCGGCCTGGGCCTGCTGGCCGAAGGCAGCCTTTCCAACGATTCGAGCCCGCTGCTGTCGGGCACGACGGGCCGCACCCTGCTCGCCGGCCAGGTGCTGGCCCTGTACCGACGTACGTCCGGCGGCGAGTGGCTGCGGCTGGGCGAAGCCACCGTGGCCGGCACGGGCTGGACCTTCCAGGATGGCGCCGGCGCGGCCGGCACGGCCACCGCGCGGCTGGCCGATGGCAACTACGCCTACCAGGCGCGCATCGAATCGGGCACCACCCCGGTACCGGGTATCGCGGCCAGCGCGCCCTTCGAACTGCAGGTGCTCACCGCGGCGCCGGCGGCCGTGACGGCCGTGATCCCCGAGGCCCGGGACGCGCGCATCAGCGCGGCCGAGCGCGAGAGCCAGGGCGGCGTGCCGGTGGAGGTGAGCCTGCCGCCGAACACCCGGCCGGGAGACGAACTGCTGCTGGCCCTGACCCTGCCCGACGGCTCGGTGCGGCGCATCGCCGCGCCGCTCAGCCCGGCAGCCGCGCTGGCCGGCAGCCTGAGCGTGCTGCTGCCGCGCGAGGTGCTGGACCTGGACGGCGAGTTCGTGCTGCGCACGACCGTGAGCTCGGCCGTGACCGGGTTGAGCAGCCCACCCGCGACCAACCGCTTCACCCTCGACACCGCCGCTCCCGCCGCCCCCACCGGCGGGCTGGACGCCTCCAGCGATACGGGGGTGGTGGGCGACGGGGTGACGCGCGAGGTGCTGCCGGTGCTCAGCGGGCGCAGCGAGCCTGGCAGCACGGTGCGGCTGTCGCTGGTGCGCGGGGCGCAGACGCTGGTCTTCACGGCGCAAGCCAGCGCCGAAGGGAACTGGTCGGTCAACACCCGCACGCAGGCCCCCGAGGGCGCCTCCGCGCCGATGCCCGCCCTCGTGGACGGCAGCTACGCGCTGAGCGTGGCCGCGCGCGACGCGGCCGGCAACGACAGCCCGGCCAGCGCCATCACCGTGCGCGTGGACACCGCCGTGGCCGCGCCGGTCATCGCCCCGACCAACGGCTTTCAGGCCGTCACGGGCAGCGGCGAGCCCGGCGCGCTGCTCACCCTCACCCAGGGCACCAACGTGCTGGGCACCGCCCGCGTGGCCGCCGACGGCACCTGGCGCGTGGCGCTGCTCACCCCGCTGGCCGACGGCACCGTGCTGTCGGCCACCCAGACCGACGTGGCGGGCAACACCAGCACCCCCGACACCGAGCCCGTCAACGCCGCCGTCCCCTTCATCCTGCCCTCCAACGGACGCACCCTCAGCGGCACCGGGCGCGCCGGCCACACCCTCGTGCTCAGCGTGGGCAGCACGACGCTGGGCCAGGTGCTCATCGACGCAGAGGGCAAGTGGAGCTTCACGCCCGCCCCCGCGCTGGCCAACGGCGTGATCGTCACCGCGGTGGACCAGCAAAACGGCCTGTCCGACTCCGAGACGGTGGACGCCCAGCCCCCGGCCGCACCCACCGCCCAGCTCGATGCGGCCAGCGACTCCGGCACCCTGGGCGACGGCCGCACGCGCGAGACGCTGCCCGTGATCCGCGGCAGCGGCGCCAGCCCCGGCGACACCATCACGGTGCGCATGCCCGCCACCGGCGAGGTGCTCACCACCCAGGTGGGCGCCAACGGCAGCTGGAGCGTCAAGCCCGCCCAGGCGCTGCCCCACGGCAGCAGCGAGCCCGTACGCGTGAGCGCCAGCGACGCCGCAGGCAACACCAGTGCCGAGACGCTGGTGACGCTGCTCATCGACACGCAGACCACCACCCCCACCTTGGGCCTGGAGCCCGCGCGCGACTCCGGCGCCCCGGGCGACGGGCTGACCCGCGACGCCACCCCGGCCTTCAAGGGCACGGCCGAGCCAGGCAGCACCGTGCGCCTGGTGCTGGCGCTGGACGCCCAGCGCAGCGCCACCTACACGTTGGTGGCCGATGCCACCACCGGTGCGTGGAGCCTGGACACCGCCACCGCGCGCCCGGACGGGCGCACGCTGCCCATCGAGCCGCTGGCCGACGGGCCCCACCCCGTGAGCGTGAGCGCCACCGACGCCGCGGGCAACGCCAGCGCCGCCGCCTCGCTGGCGCTGGCCATCGACACCACCGTGGGCGCGCCCGTGATCGCCGCCACCAACGGCTTTGGCGCCGTCAGCGGCTCGGGCGAACCCGGGGCGGTGCTCACGCTGCGCAGCCCCGCGGGCGTGCTGGGCACCGCGCTGGTGGGCGCCGACGGCAGCTGGCGCGTCGCCCTGAGCGCACCGGTGGCCGACGGCACCGTGCTCAGCGCCACGCAGCTCGACACCGCAGGCAACACCAGCACCCCCGACATCGAGACCGTCAACGCCAACGTGCCCTTCATCCGCCCCACCAACGGACGCGTGATCACCGGCACCGCGCGCCCGGGCAACACGGTGGTGCTCACCACCGGCAGCGGCACCGCGCTGGGCTCGGTCGTGGTGGGCGCCGACGGCTCCTGGAGCCTCACCCCCCCCACCGCGCTGGCCCACGCCACGCCCGTGACGGCCACCAACCAGCAAAGCGGCCTGTCCTCCAGCGAGACAGTGGACGCCCAGCCCCCCGCCGCCCCGGCCGCACGGCTGGATCCGGCCAGCGACTCCGGCACCCCCGGAGACGGCCGCACCAACGTCACCACCCCCATCATCAGCGGCAGCGGCGCCACCCCGGGCGACACCATCAGCGTGCGCATGCCCGCCACCGCCGAGCTGCTCACCACCCAGGTCGGCGCCAGCGGCAGCTGGAGCGTCAAGCCCTCCACCGCGCTGCCCCACGGCACCACCGGCTCCGCACAAGTCACCGCCACCGACCCCGCCGGCAACACCAGCACCCCCACCACCGTCGCCCTGGCCATCGACACCTCCCCGCCCGCCGCCCCCACCGGCGGGCTGGACGCCTCCAGCGATACGGGGGTGCCCGGGGACCGCAAGACCCGCATCCAGACGCCCACGCTCAGCGGCACGGCCGACACCGGCAGCACCGTGGAGGTTCTCCTGGCCGGCCGCACCTACACCACGGTGGCTGCCGGCGGGCGCTGGAGCCTCACGGTGCCGGCCTCCGACGCCCTGCCCGACGGCGTCTACCGCCCCACCGCGCGGGCCATCGACGATGCCGGCAACGTCGCCAACGCCGCCCTCACGGTCTTCGAGATCGACGCCACGCCCCCTGGCCTGCCCATCGTCGTCCTGGACCCCTCGAGCGACACGGGCCGTGTGGGTGACGGCCGCACGCGCGACACCACACCCACGCTGCGCGGGGCCACCGAGCCGGGCGCCTCGCTGCTGCTGGTGCTCAACGGCCGCACCTATCAGCCCGCGGTGGATGCGCAGGGCAACTGGAGCTTCACCGTGCCCGACGCCGACGCGCTCGTGGACGCCACCTACATCACGCAGGTGAGCGTCACCGACGCCGCGGGCAACCGCATCGTTGCCGAGGGCACGCGCTTCACCATCGACACCATCGCCCCGGCGCTGCCGCGCGGCGCGCTCGACCCCGGCAGCGACTCCGGGGTGGTGGGGGACAACCGCACATCCGTGCGCACCCCCGTGCTCTCGGGCGCGGCCGAAGCCGGCTCGACGGTGGAAGTCACGGTCATCGGCGCCGGGCGCACGGTGCTGCTGTCCACGCTGGCCGATTCGACGGGCACCTGGAAGATCGGCGTGCGCGAGGCCGATGCGCTGCCCAACGGGAGCTACTCGATCGCCCTGCGCTCCACCGACGGCGCGGGCAACGTGAGCAGTTCGGTGGGCATCCCCTTCGAGGTCTTCGGCGCCACGCTGAGCACCCCCGTCATCGCGCAGGTCGACGACGACGTGAACGTCACCGGCCGCATCGAGGACGGCGGCACCACCGACGATGCGCGCCCGACGCTGCGCATCACCGGGCCCTCGGGCAGCACGGTGCAGGTCTTCGACGGCGCGACGCTGCTGGGCCAGGCCCAGGAGACCTCCACCGGCGTGTACACCTTCACCCCGGCCACGAACCTCGGCGAGGGCTCACACGCCCTGACCGCGCGCGCCGTCGACCCCGCGGGCAACGCCTCGCAGGCCTCCACCGTCTTCCGGGTGATCGTCGACACCACCCCGCCGGCCCCGCCCATCGTCCAGGTCAATGGCCCAACCGAGGTCAGTGGCACGGTGGTGCTGGCTGCCGGCGAGAGCCTGTCCCTGCGCGCCGGCGGCGCCGTCTTCGACGTGGCCACCGCCACCGGCGCCTGGGCGGTGGATCTGCGCACCGCCGTGCCACGCAGCGGCTCGCTGAACCTGGCCGAGGCGCCCTTCGTGGTGCGCGCCGAGGCGGTGGACCCTTCCGGCAACCTGGCCGTGGCGGTGCGCGGCACCGACCGTGACGACCTGCTGACGCTGCTGGCCGATGACCTCGTGCGCCTGCTGGCGGGCACGCAGACGGTTCAGGGCGATGCCGGGCTGGACACGCTGGCGCTGGGCGCCGCAGGGGTCACGCTGGACCTGACGCGGGTGGCCGACAGCGCGCTGGCGGGCATCGAGCGCATCGCACTGGGCCGCAACACGCTCGTGCTGGCCGTGGCGGACGTGCGTGCGATGGCAGGCACCGAGCTCACCATCGGCGGAGAAAGCGGCGGCACCCTGCGGCTCGCCGGCAGCGGCTGGTCGGCCACGGGCGAGGTGACCGAAGGCGGCGTGGTCTACGCCGTCTACGAGAACGACGGCGTGCACGTGCGGGCCCACACTGCGCTCACGGTCACGCCCAACGCCGCACCGCTCGGGCTCCCGGAGGACGACCCGGCACGCCGTCCGGCCGGCCAGGCCGGTGGCCAGTCGGAAGGCTCGGCCGTCGTGCCCGAGCCCGCCCACCCCCCGCGGGAGCCGTCCCTGCGGTGGTCCGACCTTCTCGACGGCCCGCCGGTGCCGGCCGGGGCCACGCAGGCAGCGGGTGCGCCCGGCGCCGCACCGGGCACCGATCCCGCCCGCGGCCCGGCTGGCATGCTCACCTTGCAGGATCTGCTGCACGCCGGCACGCCGCCGCCCGCCCCGATGCCCCTGCCCGGCCCCCTGCCGCCCTCGAGCGAGCCGGGCGCAGCTGGACTCGGGCTCCTCGTCGTGCCCTGGCCTGAACACCCCGCGGGCTGAGCCCCCTGCCCGCGCCGCTACACTGCGGCGCTTCCCCGAACCCACGGCCCCTGGCTCTACACCATGAACCGCTGTGCGCACGGGCTGGCCGCGCTCGCGGCCGCCTGCCTGCTGGCCGGGCCCGCGCCCGCGGCGGCGCAGGCCCCCGCCCACCGCAACTTTCCGCCCACCGCACTGCGTGGCGAGCTCGTGCTCGACACCCATCCGCAGGCGAGCCTGAACGGCGCCCCCGCCCGGCTGGCGCCGGGCGCACGCATCCGCGGGCCCGACAACCTGCTGCAGCTGCCCGCGGCCCTGGCCGGACAGCGGCTGCTCGTGCACTACACCCTGGAGCCCACCACCGGCCTGCTGCTCGAGGTGTGGGTCCTCAACCCCGCCGAGCGCGCGCGCGAGCCGTGGCCAGCCACGCCCGAACAGGCGCGCGCCTGGCGCTTCGACCCCTCTGCCCAGACCTGGACCCGCCCATGAGCACCCACGCCCCGACCCGCAAGGTCTACATCCGCACCTTCGGATGCCAGATGAACGAGTACGACTCCGACAAGATGGCCGACGTGCTGCATGCCGCAGGCGGCTACGAGAAGACGGACGACGCCGAACAGGCCGACCTCATCCTCTTCAACACCTGCTCGGTGCGCGAGAAGGCGCAGGAGAAGGTCTTCAGCGACCTCGGGCGGGTCAAGCACCTCAAGAAGAAGGGCGTGCTCATCGGCGTGGGCGGCTGCGTGGCGAGCCAGGAGGGTGCGGCCATCGTCGAGCGCGCGCCCTACGTGGACATCGTGTTCGGCCCGCAGACCCTGCACCGGCTACCGCAGATGATCGAGGCGCGCCGCAGCCAGCGGCGGCCGCAGGTGGACATCAGCTTCCCCGA
>JBJTVI010000154.1:0-13049 GCA_046081145.1 Rubrivivax sp. | reverse complement strand
GGCAACGGCGTCGTCAAGAGCTTCGTCTTCGGCGTCATCTGCACCGCGGTAGCCCTCTACCAGGGCCACGAGACCGAGGCCACCCCGGAGGGCGTGGCCTACGCGACCACCCGCACGGTCGTGATCTCGTCGCTGGCCGTGCTGGCGATGGACTTCGTGTTGACGGCGTTGATGTTCTCCACGCCCTGAAAGGACTCCATGAACAAGCGTGGCATCGAGACGATGGTGGGTGTGTTCGTGCTGCTGGGCATGGCCGCGCTGCTCTTTCTCGCGCTCAAGGCCGCCAACCTGGCGAGCTTCGGCGATGGGCAGGGCTATGAGGTGAAGGCTCGCTTCGACAACATCGGTGGCCTCAAGTCGCGCTCGCCGGTGCGCAGCGCGGGGGTGGTAGTGGGCCGTGTCACGTCGATCGCGCTGGACCCCAGGAGCTTCCAGGGGGTGGTCTCGATGCGCATCGACAGCGCCGTGCAGTTCCCGAAGGACTCCTCGGCCAAGATCCTCACGGCCGGGTTGCTGGGTGACCAGTACATCGGCATCGAGGCGGGCGTGGACGACAAGAACCTCGCCTCGGGGGACACGATTCGCCAGACGCAGTCGGCCGTTGTCCTCGAGAACCTCATCGGGCAGTTCGTCTCGAGCAAGGCGGGTGAGGCCGGCACCCCTGGCGGGGGTGGCAAGTGAGGCATCTCATGGCCCGCTGCCCCGGCGCTTTCGTGGCCGGCTGCCTGCTGGCGGCGCTTGCGCTCACCGGTACGGCGCGTGCCGCCGACGACGATCCGGTCTCCCGCCAGGCCGCTGCCGGCGAGTCGGCCGCCAGCGGCGCAGCGCCTGAGCGCCAAGGGCGCCCGGATCCGGACCCCTTCGAACCCGTCAACCGGGCGGTCTTCACCTTCAACGAGGCCGTGGACGAGGCCATGCTTGCACCGGTGGCCCGGGCCTGGAAGGCGCACGTGCCAGCGCTGGTGCGCCAGGGCGTGCGCAACGTCTTCGGCAACGTCGAGGATGCTTGGTCGGCCGTCAACCACCTGCTGCAGGGCAAGGGCCGCGACGGTGTGGAGATGGCGGTGCGCTTCGTCACCAACTCGACCTTCGGCTTCGGGGGCCTCTTCGACATCGCGGGCGACATGGGCCTGGAGCGGCGCAGCGAGGATCTGGGCCAGACCCTGGGGCGCTGGGGCCTGCCGCCCGGGCCCTACGTGGTGCTGCCTCTGCTGGGGCCGCGATCGGTGCGCGATGCGGCCGGCTGGGCGGTCGATCGCCGGGCGTCGCTGGCCAACCTGGCGGGTGAGGGCGAGCGCAGCTGGGCGCTCAGCGGGGTGGAGCTGCTGCAGACGCGCGCCGAACTGCTGGCTGCACAGGCCCTGCTCGGGCAGGTGGCACTGGACCGCTACACCTTCGTGCGCGACGCCTACCTGGCGCGCCGGCGCAGCCTCGTCTACGACGGCAACCCGCCGCCCGAGCCCGAGGACGATGCGCCGGCCCGGGCGCCGCGCCGGTGAACCGGGCAGGCGTCTCGCGCGTTGAAGGGACGAAGCGATGAAAGGACGGACGACGATGTTCGGATCGAGAAGAAGGCTCCTGGCCCACGCCCTGCTGACCCTCGTGGCGGGGGCATCTGCGGTGCTGCCGGCCCGCGTACAGGCCAACCCCGGGCCTGATGTACTGGTGCGCCAGATTTCGGAGGAGGTGATCGAGACGGTGAAGTCCGACAAGGACATCCAGGCCGGCAACCTGCCCAGGATCATGTCGCTGGTGGACGCCAAGGTGATGCCGCACGTGAACTTCACGCGCATGACGGCCGTGGCTGTCGGTCGCCCGTGGCGCAGCGCCACGCCCGATCAGCAAAAGCGCCTGCTCGAGGAATTCAAGACGCTGCTGGTGCGCACCTATTCCGGGGCACTCACGCAGGTGAAGGACCAGACCGTGCAGCTGCGTCCGATGCGCGCCGGCGCGGACGAGCCCGAGGTGGTGGTACGCACCGAGGTGCGGGGCAAGGGGGACCCGATCCAGCTCGACTACCGCCTGGAGAAGACCGACAAGGTCTGGAAGATCTACGATGTCAACGTGCTGGGCGTGTGGCTGGCCGACACGAGCTTCAAGTCGCAGTTCGCGCCGATCATCGCCAACTCGGGCATCGACGGCCTGATCGCCAACCTTGCCGAGCTCAACCGCAAGGCTGCCGGCAACGCCAAGCGCTGAGGCGGGCACGCTCGAGCCTGAACCGTCTCCCTGGTCCGCCCGATGACGCCCGCCCTGCCTGCCACCCTCACCCTCGCGCAGGCGCGCGCCACGGCTGCGCAGCTGCGCGCGGCTCTCGAGCGGGGGCACACCGGGGTACCCTGGGAGGTGGATGCAGGCGCGCTTGCCGAGTTCGACACCTCGGCGCTGGCAGTGCTGCTGGAACTCCAGCGCGCAGCGCGCGCCTGCGGGGCCGAGCTCACCGTGAGTGCGCCGCCGGCCAAGCTGCGCCAGCTCGCCACGCTCTACGGCGTGGAGGCGCTCCTGGGCCTTCAACCCGGCGCGTAGCGGCGCTCGCGCAGGGCCTGCTTGACGCTGCGCAGCAGCGGACGCAGCGTGGCGCTGCCCAGCCTCAGCGCCACGCCGGTGGTGAGGATGTCGATGATCATGAGGTGCAGCAGGCGGCTCACCATCGGGCTGTAGCGGTCGTGGTCCTCCGGGTGGTCGGCCGCCAGCAGCACGTGGCCGGGCTGCTGTGCACGCAGCGCCAGCGGCGAGCCCGAGGCGGTGACGACGATGACGGTGGCGCCTTGCCGGTGGGCGATGTCGGCCACGTCCACCAGATCGCGGCTGCGCCCGGAATTGCTGATGACCACGGCGCAGTCGCCCGGGCCGAGCATGGTGGCGCTCATCACCTGCACGTGGCCATCGCTGACCGCGTGCGCACTCACGCCCAGCCGGAAGAACTTGTGCTGTGCGTCCTGCGCGACAATGCCCGAATTGCCCACGCCGTAGAACTCGATGCGCCGGCCGCTGCGCCCGGCCTGCGCCAGCAGCTCGATGGCGCGCTCCAGTGCCCCGGCCGCCGCGGCGTTGCGGTAGTGCAGCAGCGCGCTCACGGCGTTGTCGATGACCTTCACGACGAGTTCACCCGCGCCGTCGTCCTCGTCCACGGCCCTGTGCACGAAGGGCACGCCCTCGCTCACGCTGCCGGCAAGCTTGAGCTTGAAGTCGGCCAGGCCGTCGTAGCCCACGCTGCGGCAAAAGCGCACGACGGTGGGCTTGCTCACGGCCGAGCGCGCGGCGAGCTCGCCGATGGGCAGCGAGGCGAATGCCCGCGCATCCTGCAGCACGAGCGCCGCCACGCGCTGCTCGGCTGGCGGCAGTGCCGGCAGCGCGGCGCGAATGCGCTCGAGCATCAGCGGCTCGGCGTTGTCGGGGCCGATCACGACTCCTCGTCCCAGACGAAGCCATCGCGGGCGATCATCGCGCTGGAAGCGGGCGGCCCCCAGCCGCCCGCCGCGTAGGGCCGGGGCCCGCCGGGATCGGTGGCCCAGGCCTGCAGCACGGGCATCACCCAGGCCCAGGCCTGCTCCTGCTCGTCGCTGCGCACGAAGAGGTTGAGGCGGCCCGCCAGCGCGTCCATCAGCAGCCGCTCATAGGCGCCCACGCGCTCGGCGGGAAAGGCCTTGTCGAAGTCCAGGTCGAGCTTCACGGGTGCGAGCTGGTCGCCGCTGCGCGCGCCCTGGGCGGCCATCAGGTGCAGCTCCAGGCCGTCCTCGGGCTGGAGCTTGATGACGAGCTTGTTGGCCCGGCTCGCGCCCGCGAAGATCGGGTGCGGCACCTGGCGGAAGTTCACGACGATGTGCGCCTCGCGCGCGGGCAGCCGCTTGCCGGTCCGCAGGTAGAAGGGCACACCCGCCCAGCGCCAGTTCTGAACCTCGGTGCGCAGCGCGACGAAGGTCTCGCAGCGGCTGTCGGCCGGCACCTTCGGTTCCTCCAGGTACCCGGGTACGCGCTGGCCCTCGATCACGCCGGCGCGGTACTGGCCGCGCACCACATCGCGCGCCACCGTCTCGGGTGTGAAGGGGCGCAGCGATTTCAGCACCTTGAGCTTCTCGTCGCGGATGGCATCGGCGTCGCTGGTGGAGGGCGGCTCCATCGCCAGCATGGTGAGCAACTGCAGCGCATGGTTCTGCACCATGTCGCGCAGCGCGCCGGTCTGGTCGTAGTAGTCGCCGCGCGCGCCCACGCCGATGCGTTCGGCCAGCGTGATCTGGATGTTGGCGATGCTCTCGCGCCGCCACAGCGGCTCGAAGAGGGCATTGCCGAAGCGCAGCGCCATCAGGTTCTGCACCGCAGGCTTGCCCAGGTAGTGATCGATCCGCAGCGCCTGCTGCTCGCTGAAGGCGGCTCGCACGGCGCCATTGATGGTGCGTGCGCTCTGCAGGTCGTGGCCCAGAGGCTTTTCGAGCACCACGCGCACCTGCGGGCCGTTGAGGCCGCAGCGGCCGAGCTGCTCGCAGATGCCGGTGAAGAGGTGCGGGCTCGTGGCCAGATAGAGCACCACGGTCTCTGCCGCTCGGGCGTCCAGCGTGGCCTTGAGCGCCAGGTAGTCCTCCGGGCGGGAGAGGTCCATGCGCTGGTAGTGCAGCAGGCCCGCAAAGCGCTCGAACTCTTCGGGGGAAGGCTGCTTGGCCTCTTCCACGTCGGCGAACTTGTCGCGGATCAGGGCGCGGTACTGTGCGTCGGTGCGTGCGTCCCGCGCCACGGCGACGATGCGCCCGTCCGGAGGCAGCTTGCCGTGGCGAAAGGCCTGGAACAGCGCGGGCATCAGCTTGCGCCAGGCAAGATCACCTGTGCCGCCGAAGAGGACGAGGTCGAAGGCCATCCGGAAAATGTCGGAGATGAAACAAAGTTTCACGCAGATGATGCATGAGTTTCATGCCCCGGTCAACGACTCGACTCGCACGCGGCTCTGGAGCATCGAGGTCGCCGGCGCTTCGCAGAGCCGCGTGGCGACCAGGGCTTCAGGCCCTTCGGGCCGTGAATCCCCCGTCTCCCGCCCCCCTCGAGCGGTGCGACACTCGCCCGTGTGACAGCTTTGCGACAAACGGAGTGCCCATGAACCTGCCCCGCTCACTCTCCCGACTCGCCGCCGCTGCGGCGCTGGTCGTCGGCGCCGCCGCCGCTCATGCGCAGGAGGGCGCGCAACTCAACGTGATCTGCTCGGTCCAGGCCGAGTGGTGCAACATGATCCAGACGGTGTTCGCGCGCACCACCGGCATCAAGGTCAACATGTCGCTCAAGGGCTCGGGTGAGGCGCTGGCGCAACTCATCGCCGAGCGCGCCAACCCCAAGACCGATGTGTGGTTCGGCGGCACCGGTGACCCGCACCTGCAGGCGGCCGAGCAGGGCCTTTCGCTCGAGTACAAGAGCCCGGCACTGGCGCAGCTGCACGCCTGGGCGCAGCAGCAGGCCCAGCAAAGCGGCTGGAAGACGGTGGGCATCTATTCCGGACCTCTCGGCTTTGGCTACAACCCCGAGTTGCTGGCCAAGAAGAAGCTGGCCGTGCCCAAGACCTGGGCCGACCTGCTCAAGGCCGAGTACAAGGGCGAGATCCAGGTCGCCAACCCGGCCTCCAGCGGCACCGCCTACACGATGGTGGCCACGCTCGTGCAGCTCATGGGTGAGGACAAGGCCTTCGAGTACATGAAGGGCCTGCACAGGAACATCAGCCAGTACACGCGCTCGGGCACCGCTCCGATCAAGGCGGTGGCGCGTGGCGAGACGAGTGTCTCCATCAGCTTCGTGCACGACGGCCCGGGCGAGAAGATGCAGGGCTTTCCGGTGGAGACGATCACGCCGGCAGACGGCACGGGCGCGGAGATCGGCTCGATGAGCCTCATCAAGGGCGCACGCAACCTCGAGGCCGCCAAGCGCTTCTACGAGTGGGCGCTCACCGCCTCGGCCCAGGAGATGGGCGCGGCAGCCAAGCAGTTCCAGCTGCCTTCCAACAAGGCGGCCAAGGTCGACCCGCGCGTGCCGGATTTCAAGAAGATCAAGTTCATCAACTACGACTACGCCAAGTACGGGGCTTCGGCCGAGCGGCGTCGGCTGATCGCCAAGTGGGAGAAGGACGTCAACTCGCTGCCGCGCTGAGGTCACTTCCATGAAGCCTGCCGGACTCTCCTTGCGCCTGGCCCGTCTGGCGGCAGCCGCCGCTGCGGCCGCGGCACTGCCTGCCCCGGCCCTGGCCCAGGACAAGGGCAGCCTGAACCTGCTGTGCAGCGTCGAGCTCGAGTGGTGTGCCGCGATGTCGGGCGCCTTCGAGAAGGAAACGGGCATCAAGGTGAACATGGTGCGCAAGAGCTCGGGCGAGGTGCTGGCCCAGCTCACGGCCGAGCGCGCCAACCCCAAGACGGACGTGTGGTTCGGCGGCACGGGCGACCCGCACCTGCAGGCTGCCGAGCAGGACCTGACGCTGGCCCACCAGTCGCCCCTGCTCGCCCGGCAGCGCGACTGGGCTCAGCGCCTGGCGCAGGCCGCGGGCAACCGGTCGGTGGGCGTGTACCTGGGCCCCTTGGGCCTGGCCTACAACCCCGAGGTGCTGGCCCGGCGCAAGATCGCCCCGCCGCGCTGCTGGAAGGACCTGCTGCGCCCGGAGTTCAAGGGCGAACTCCAAAACTCCAACCCGAACAGCTCGGGCACCGCCTACACCGCGATCGCCACCTTCGTGCAGCTCTTCGGTGAGGAGGCGGCCTTCGACTACATGAAGGCCCTTCACCGCCACACCACCGAGTACAACCGCTCGGGTGCCGGGCCGGTGAAGAACGCCGCGCGCGGCGAGACGGGCGTGGCCATCGGTTTCCTGGCCCTGGCCGCGGGCGAGATCAAGCAGGGGCTGCCGCTCAAGACGGTGGTGCCCTGCGAGGGCACCGGCTACGAGATCGGCGCGATGAGCCTCGTCAAGGGCGCGCGCAACCTGGACAACGCTCGGCGCTTCTACGAGTGGTCGCTCACCGCGCCGGCGCAGCAGCTGGCCGCCTCCACGGGCTCGTTCACGGTTCCCTCCAACCAGGACACCCCGCTGCACCCGCTGACGCCGCCCGTGGCGGAGATGAAGTTCATCACCTACGACCTCAAGAAGTTCGGATCCAAGGAGGAGCGCACGCGGCTGATCGCGCGCTGGGACCGCGAGGTCGCCCAGGCGCCCAAGTGATCCGCACGGGCCGACGCACGCTGCTGGCCTGGTCCGGCCTGGGCCTGGCTGGGTGCCTGCTGTTGCCGTGGTTTTTCCCGCAGGACGTGCCGCTGCGCGCCGCGCTGGCCGGCGCATGGGGCGGGGAGGCCACGGCCAGCGCCTGGCTGCAGGCGGCCAGTCACGGCCGACCCTGGCTGTGGGCGGTGATGGTGGCCCTGGCCGGCGCGCTGGCGGCGGCGCTGATGCGCCCGGGCCGCTTGCAGGGCGCGGTGCTGATCGCATCCGCAGGGGCGGGCCTGCTCGCGCTGCTGGGCGGGGGCTTTGCGATCGGGCTGCAGGGGTGGTCCTTCGAGTGGCTGGCCGCCTGGTTCGGCGCGCTGCCGCGCGGCCAGATCGGCCTGGGCCTGGGCGCCATGCTGGCGCTGCTGGCGCTTCTCGTGCTGCTGGGCGCGGGCCTGGCGCGGCTCGGGTACTTTCGCGGCGACCTCTTCGTGGCGGCGGCCGTCGTGGGGGGCGTGGCGCTGCTTGCGCTCTTCGTCGCCCTGCCGGTGGCCAAGAGCCTGCTGGGGGCCGTGCTCGACGAGGACGGGCGCTGGTCGGCGGCGGCCCTGGTGGAGCGCCTCGCGCACGAACGGGTCTGGGGCCTGTCCTGCCTCACGGGTGGCGTGCGCTGTGGCGTGGCCTGGAACACGCTGTGGCTGGCGCTCATGACCGCGGCGGGCACCACCGTGCTCGGCACGCTGATCGCGCTCGTGGCCGAGCGCGGCAACCGGCGCTGGCAACGCCCGCTCAACGTGCTGGCGCTGCTGCCCATCATCACGCCGCCCTTTGTCGTGGGGCTCGGGCTGATCCTGCTGTTTGGCCGCGCGGGCCTCGTCAACCAGTTCCTGGAGTGGGCCTTCGGCATTGCGCCCACGCGCTGGTTCTACGGCCTCTTCGGGGTGTGGCTGGCGCAGATGTTTGCCTTCACGCCGATCGCCTTCATGATCATGCGTGGCGTGGTGCAGGGCATCTCGCCGAGCCTGGAGGAGGCGGCGCAGACACTGCGTGCCTCGCGCATGCACACCTTCATGACCGTGACGCTGCCGCTGCTCAAGCCGGGGCTGGCCAACGCCTTTCTCGTGGGCTTCATCGAAAGCATCGCGGACTTCGGCAACCCCATCGTCGTGGGCGGGTCGTACTCGGTGCTGTCCACCGAGATCTTCTTTGCCATCGTCGGCGCGCAGTTCGACCAGGGCCGCGCAGCCTCGCTGGCGCTCATCCTCACGGGCTTTGCGCTCACGGTGTTCTTCCTGCAGCAGCGCGTGCTCGGGCGTGCGCGCTACACCACGGTTTCGGGCAAGGGCGATGCGGGGCTGGCGATGGCGCTGCCCGAGGGCGTGCGGCGGCTGTGCCTGGGCGTGGCCGGGCCCTGGCTGCTCTTCACGGTGGTGGTGTACGTCTTTGCCTTCATCGGTGGCTTCGTGCAGACCTGGGGGCGCGACTACACCCCTACGCTGGCGCACTTTCGAACGGCCTTCGACCTGCAGTGGGGCGCGCACGGCCTGGTGTGGGCGGGTACCGCGTGGAATTCACTCTTCACCACGCTGAAACTCGCGGCGATCGCCGCGCCCGTATGTGCCGCCATCGGGCTGCTCATCAGCTGGCTGCTGGCCCGCACGCAGTTCGTCGGGCAGCGCGCCTTCGAGTTCGCGGCGCTGCTGGCTTTTGCCATTCCGGGCACGGTGCTCGGGGTGAGCTACATCCTGGCCTTCAACGTGCCGCCTTTCGAGCTCACGGGCACCGGCATCATCATCGTGCTGTGCTTCGTGTTCCGCAACCTGCCGGTGGGCGTGCGCGCGGGCACGGCGAGCTTCCAGCAGCTCGACCGCTCGCTCGACGAGGCGAGCACGATGTTGCGCGCGGGCACGGCCACGACGCTGCGCCGCGTGGTGCTGCCGCTGCTCAAGCCGGCCCTGGTGGCCGCGCTCGTCTACAGCTTCGTGCGCAGCATGACCACCGTCTCGGCGGTGATCTTCCTGGTGACCGCCGAATACGAACTCGCCACCACCTACATCATCGGCCGGGTGGGCAACGGCGACTACGGCGTGGCACTGGCCTACTGCACGGTGCTGATCGCGCTGATGTCCCTTGCCACCGCTCTCATCCAGTGGCTGGTAGGGGAGCGGCAGCTGGGCCGCCGCCGCGCGCCGGCAGCCTGATTCGAGGGCGCTGTCCAGGCCATCGCAGGGCGCCGACACCGCACGCACACGAGCACAGCACGGGAACGCACACAGGACAGCCATGGAAGCCGGCATCGAATTCAGACAGGTCAGCAAGCGCTACGGCGATGCGCGCTCCCCGCTCGTCGTCAACGGCATCGACCTCGTCGTACCCAAGGGCACGCTCACGACGATCCTCGGCCCCTCGGGCTGCGGCAAGACGACCACGCTGCGCATGATCGCGGGCCTGGAGGCACCCACGGCCGGCACCATCCTCATCGACGGGCAGGACGTGACCACCCTGGGCCCGGCCGAGCGCAACGTGAGCATGGTGTTCCAGAGCTATGCGCTCTTTCCGCACATGAACGTGCTCGACAACGTGGGCTACGGGTTGCTGGTCACGGGCGTGCCGCGCGAGGAGCGCGCCCGCCGGGCGCAGCAGGCGATGGAGCTCGTGGGCCTGGCCGGCTACGGCCAGCGGCTGCCCAGCGAGCTCTCGGGCGGGCAGCAGCAGCGCGTGGCCGTGGCCCGCTCGATCGTGCTGGAGCCCAGCGTGCTGCTTTTCGACGAGCCGTTGTCGAACCTGGATGCGCGGCTGCGCCGCAGCATGCGCGAGGAGATCCGCGCCCTGCAGCAGCGGCTGCGCCTGACGGTGGCCTACGTGACGCACGACCAGAGCGAGGCGCTGGCCGTGAGCGACCAGATCGTGGTGATGGACGCCGGCCGCGTCGCGCAGGCGGGCTCGCCGCGCGAGCTCTACGAGCAGCCGGCCTCCGAGTTCGTGGCCGGCTTCATGGGCGAGGCGATGCTCTTTCCCGCGCAGGTGGAGCCTGCGGGCACGGTGCGTCTGGGGCCGCTGCGCTGGCAGCCGGGCCAGGCGCTCGAGCCCGGGCCGGTGAAGGTCGCGATCCGGCCCGAGGCCTGGACGGTGCGGGAGGGTGGGCCAGCCGAGGCCGGCCTCGCCGGGCGACTGGTCAAGCGTGCCTACCTGGGCAGCTTCCTGGAGCTCACCTTCGAGACGGAGTTGGGCGAGATCTTCGTCGTGTCTGCCGACGTGGACCGCCCGTGGAGGGTCGGCGACACGCTGGGCCTGGCGCTGGCTGGCCACGGCGTCTCTGTCCTGGCACGCTGAGCGGCGCCAAGGCGATCACGCGCCCCTGGCTGGCCTGGCAGGGTCAGCGAAGGGCGGCCCGCGCCCGGCTCGAGCGCGGCCGCTCAGCGCCCACGCACCTCGTGCCACAGCAGGAAGAGCCCACTGGCCACGACCACGGCTGCTCCGGCCACCACCATCGCGTCGGGCACCTGGCCGAAGACGAGCCAGCCGCCCAGGGTCATGTAGACGATCTGCTGGTACAGGAACGGCCCGAGCGTGGCGGCCGACGCGTAGCGGTGGACCTGCGCCACGAGGTAGTGGCCAAAGCCTCCGCACACGCCGCACAGCGCGATCAGCGCCCAGGTGCCCGGGCTTGCCGGCCACTGCCAGTGGGCGAGCCCGAAGGGCGCGATGATGACCGCCGCGCCGATGGCCGGCATCAGCTGCAGCGACGCTGCCGACTCGGTGGCTGCCAGGCGGCGCGTGAGCATGTTGAAGGTGGCGTACAGGAACGCGTTGCCGATGGACAGCAGGATGGCCGGATGAAAGCCCGCCGTGCCCGGCCGCACCACCAGCAGCACCCCCACGAGCCCCGCGGCGATGGCCAGCCAGGGCGCGGGCCCGAGCCGCTCGCCGAGCCACCAGGCGCTGAGCAGCGCGATCAGGAGCGGCACCGAGAACTGGATGGCGCCCGTCTCGGCGAGCTGCAGGTATTGCAGCGCCCAGAAGTTGAGCGCCGTCATCACCCCCAGCATCAGCGCGCGCAGAGCCTGCAAAGGCACGTTGCGCACCCGCACGAGTTCTCGCCCGTGCACCGGGGCGAGCAGCGCCGACATGATGAACACGTGCAGCGTGAAGCGCAGCCACACCACCTGGAACACGGGCAGCTCCTGCACCAGCCACTTGGCGGTGGTGTCCAGCGTGGCGAACATCAGCGTCGTGGCGGTCACGAGCGCGATGCCGGTGCGCCGGTTGCCGGCGGTGTCGAGGTGCAGCATGCGGGGGCGGGGGACCCGCTGGATTCTAGGGATCCCCGCGGGGGCGCCGTTGTCGGGTTTAGTCGGGTCTAATCGAGGCTGTGCGGAAGCGCGGTGCCTGCAGCGACGCTCCGTGACCCTTTCCTGCCGTTCCACTGGCCCAGCGCCCCGATTCGATGAACGCACTCGACCAGCTCAAGCAACACACCGTCGTGGTGGCCGATACCGGCAACTTCCTGCAGCTCGCGCAGTTCACCCCGCGCGACGCCACCACCAACCCCTCCCTGATCCTCAAGGCGGTGCAGCAAAGCGAGTACGCGCCGCTGCTGGCCGAAACCGTGCAGGCCCGGCGCGCGCAGCCCGTGGACGAGATCGTGGATGCGGTGCTCGTGCGCTTTGGCCTCGAAATCCTGAAGATCGTGCCCGGCCGCGTCAGCACCGAGGTGGATGCACGCCTGTCCTTCGACCGCGAGGCCACGCTCGCGCGGGCGCGCCGCATCATGGGCCTGTACGAGGCCGCTGGCATCCCGCGCGAGCGCGTACTGATCAAGATCGCCGCCACCTGGGAGGGTATCCAGGCGGCGCGTGCACTCGAAGCCGAGGGGATCCACTGCAACCTGACGCTGCTCTTCAGCTTCGGCCAGGCGGTGGCCTGTGGAGAGGCCGGAGTGCAGCTGATCTCGCCCTTCGTCGGCCGCATCTACGACTGGGCGAAGAAGGCCGCCGGCGCGCAGTGGGACGAAGCTGCCCACGCGGACGAAAACGACCCCGGCGTGAAGTCGGTGAGCACCATCTACACCTACTACAAGCGATTCGGCATCCGCACCGAGGTGATGGGGGCGAGCTTTCGCAATGTCGGGCAGATCGTCGCGTTGGCGGGCTGCGACCTGCTGACGATCAGCCCCGAGCTGCTCGCGGCCCTGCAGGCCAGCGACGCACCCGTGCCCCGGCGGCTCGACCCCGAGCGCGCGGCGGGCGCGGGCCTCAAGCGGCTGAGCCTGGACGAGCGAGCCTTTCGCTGGGCCCTGAACGAGGACGCGATGGCCACCGAGAAGCTCGCCGAGGGCATCCGGGCCTTCGCGGCCGATGCGGTGAAGCTGGACCGGATGATCGAGGGGTTGCGCGCATGACCGAGCGTGCCTCGGTAGCCGGTGCAGGCGGCGCAGCCGGCGCGGCTGCCCACCCGCGCTGCGACCGTACGTCGGCTTGGCAGGGGCTGCGCGAACACTTCGAGCGCTCGGCGCGCCACTTCGACCTGCGCCAGGCCTTTGCGGCCGACCCTGGCCGCTTCGGGCGCTTGTCGTGGCAGGCACCCGAGGTGTTCGCCGACCTTTCGAAGAACCTGCTCGACGACGGGACCTTGCGTGGGCTGCTGGCACTGGCCGATGAGTGCGACTTGCCCGCGCGCCGCGACGCGATGCTCGCGGGCGAGGCCGTGAACGTGACCGAAGGCCGCGCGGTGCTGCATACGGCGCTGCGCGCGCCGGCGGGGTCGGGCCTGCACGGGGCGCAGGTGCAGGCGGTGCTCGAGGCGATGCTCAGCTTTGCCGAGACGGTGCGCGACACGGCCACGAGCGGCGTCACCGATGTCGTCAACATCGGCATCGGCGGCTCGG
>JBJTVI010000153.1:0-3546 GCA_046081145.1 Rubrivivax sp. | reverse complement strand
TCAAGGCGGGCGAGTTCACGCGAGCGCGAGTCGTGGCCACGCAGGGGCACGACCTGGTGGCCGAGCCGCTGTAGCCTGGGCCGGCCCGCCTGTGCGTCCGCTCCTTTCGCCGCCTTCGCCCTTCTCGCCTCCCTTGCCCGCATACCCTACTCGACGAGCGCACCCGTGAGCACCTCCCTGGACCTCATCACCCGGCAGATCCACCATCCCTACGAGGCGCCATCGGGCTTCATGGCCTTTCCGCCGGCGGTGCACAAGGCCTCTACCGTCATGTTCCGCGACGTGGCCGCACTGCGCCAGCGCTCCTGGAAGAGCCGACAGGGTTACACCTACGGGCTGCACGGCACACCCACCACCTTCACGCTGGAGCAGCGGCTGGCCGAGCTCGAGGGCGGCAGCCATTGCGTGCTGTCTCCCAGCGGGCTGGCGGCCATCACGAACGTCAACCTGGCGTTGCTGCGCGCGGGCGACCACCTGCTGCTGCCGCTGAACGTGTACGGCCCCTCGCGCGAGCAGGCGGCCTCCCTGCTGGGGCATCTGGGCATCTCGCACAGCCTCTACGACCCGATGGACCCCGGCTCGCTCGAGGCGGCGCTGACGCCGAACACGCGGCTGGTGTGGCTCGAGGCGCCCGGCTCGGTGACGATGGAGTTCCCGGACCTCTCCACCCTGGTGCAGATCGTGCGTCGCCACGGGGCCGTGGCGGCACTGGACAACACCTGGGGCGCGGGGCTGGCGTTCCGCCCCTTCGATCTGGGCGTGGACATCTCCATGCAGGCGGTCACCAAGTACCCCTCGGGTGGCGCCGACGTCCTCATGGGGTCGGTGGTCACGCGGGACGAGGTGCTCTTCCACCGCCTGTTGCACGTGCACGGGATGCTGGGAATCGGTGTGGCGGCCAACGATGTGGAGCTCGTGCTGCGTGCGCTGCCCACCATCGCCGTGCGCTACGCCGCACACGACGCCACCGCTCGAGCGCTCGCCGCCTGGCTGGCCACGCAGCCGCAGGTCCGGCAGGTGCTGCACCCGGCGTTGGAGGGCTCGCCGGGCCACGCGCACTGGGCACGCCACTGCCGTGGGGCAGCGGGGCTGTTCTCGGTGCTCTTTCACGAATCCCTGGGCCAGGATCGGGTCGATGCCTTCGTCGATGGCCTGCGGTTGTTCGGCATTGGCTACTCCTGGGGCGGGCCGATGAGCCTGGCGGTGCCCTACGACCTGGCGGCGATGCGTGGCGACGCACGCCCCCCCGGCCGCCTCGTGCGCCTCTCGATCGGCCTGGAGGCCGTGCAAGACCTGCAGGCCGATCTGCAGGCCGCGCTCGCCCAGGCCATGGGCTGAGGGTCAGGCGCTCGATCAGGCGCCGCCGCATCCGCCAGATCTGCACCGGCGGTGGGCTACCCCGCGGACGATACCTTGTGGCGCATCAGGCGCTGCTTTTCGCGCTCCCAGTCGCGTTTCTTCTCGGTTTCGCGCTTGTCGTGCTGCGCCTTGCCCCGCGCCAGCGCGATCTCGACCTTCACGCGGCCGCCCTTGTAGTGCAGATTCAGCGGCACCAGCGTGAAGCCGCGCTGCTCGACCTTGCCGATGAGCCGGCGAATCTCCTCGCGGTGCATCAGCAGCTTGCGCGTGCGATCGGCCTGCGGGTGAACGTGCGTGGAGGCGGTGCGCAAGGGGTCGATGCGGCACCCGATGAGAAAGAGCTCCCCGTCGCGGATCAGCACGTAGCCGTCGGTGAGTTGCACCTGGCCGGCCCGGATCGCCTTGACCTCCCAGCCTTCCAGCACCACGCCGGCCTCATGGCGCTCCTCCACGTGGTAGTCGAATCGGGCACGGCGGTTCTCGGCAATGGCGGACATCGGGTCGGTACCTACAATCGGGCGATTGTATGAAGCACCTGCGGCGCTCCGTCCTGCTGTGGTACTCGGCCCGCGAGATGTACGAGCTCGTGACCGCGGTGGAGGACTATCCGCGCTTCCTGCCCTGGTGCGAGCGTGCCGAGGTGCTCGGGCGCCACCCCGATGGCGTGACGGCCCGGCTGAGCTTGAGCTATGCCGGCGTGCGCCACGCCTTCACGACCCGCAACGCCCACGCGGCGCACGAGGCCGTGACGATGCAGCTCGTGGACGGGCCATTCGCGCGCCTGGAGGGCAGCTGGGCCTTCCGGCCGATCGAGGCGGTGCCCGTCGATCGCCAGGCCTGTCGCGGCGAGCTCGATCTGCGCTACGCATTCTCCAGCTCCGCGCTCGAGGCGTTGCTGAGCCCGGTCTTCGACAAGATCGCCGCGACCCTGGTCGACTCCTTCGTGAGCCGGGCGGAGTCCGTGTACGGCCTGCGTTGATGGCGCCAGGCCCCGAGCCGGCCCGTGCCGCGGCAGCCGCCGCCCCGGCCGGCGGTGACCCGATCCGGGTGGAGGTGATCTTCGTGCCGACGGGTGGGCCCCCGGACCGCACCGAACTCGAGCTGGCGCGCGGCAGCACCCTGGAGCAGGCCCTGTGCGCCAGCGGCGTGCTGGCGCGCCATGGCCTGGAGCCGGCCCACACGCCCACGGGCATCTGGGGCCGGCGCACGCCGGGCCGCACGGTGCTGCGCGAGGGTGATCGGGTCGAGGTGTACCGGCCGCTGCTGTGCGACCCGAAGGAGGCGCGGCGCCTGCGCCATCGTGGCCAGGGCGGGTCGGGCAGCACGGGTGGCGGCCTGGGCCGAGGGGCTCGACGGGGTGCCGCTCGGCGCTGAAGGTCCGGTGCCAGACGGTCGGGGAAAGATGCTCGACTGCAACCCTCAAAGGCAGTCGCTGGCGATCACGTCCCGGGCACGGCGGGTCTCCTGTGCGCGGGTTGCGTCGTCGAGCACCACCCGCTCGCCCTTGTCGTTGAGCCGCGCCAGGCGCTGGCCGCTTTCCATCGCCGCCAGCGTGGCGCGGGCGCGCTCGCAGTTCTCGCGCCGACGCGCCAGCGCTTGCGGGTCCGGTGCGGCGGCGGCCTGCTCGGCCTCGCGGGCGCGAGCCTGCTCGGCTCGGCGCCGGGCCTCGAGTTCGGGGTCCGAGCGCGGGGCGGGAGCCGAGGCGGCTTCGCGGCCCGGCGCGCCGGCCACGGCGCGTGCTGGGGCGGCCCCGGGGGCGGCTGCGCCAGTCGCAGCCGCCGCCCCCTGGCGGGCCCCGGTGCTCACGCTCGGGCGGGGCGCGGGGCGCTCCAGGATGTCTCGCTCCGGGATCTCGCGCGGGGGCGGCTGGTCGCTCACCGTGATGCGTCCATTGGCTTCGCGCCACTTCCAGTAGGAGCCCGTGCTCGGCTGCGCTGCGGCCAGGCCTGCCAGGCCCACTGCCACGGCGAGCAGGAGGCGCGTCGCAGGCAGCGGCCACCGCAGCGGCTGGGAGCGAGGACGATTCATGCCGGGCAGTTTAGCCCCGGCCGGCCGCGCGGCGGGTTGATAATCCCGCTTTGCGTCCGGAGCCTGACCCATGCGCCTACTCGGCAAAGCGCACACCTTCGACGACGTGCTGCTGGTGCCCGCCTACTCGCAGGTGCTTCCGCGCGAGACGAGCCTGGC
>JBJTVI010000152.1:0-2572 GCA_046081145.1 Rubrivivax sp. | reverse complement strand
CGGTGTAGACGGTGGCGAGCTCGAAGCGCAGCGGCAGCGGCGCCACGAGTTCCACCCCGGGCGTGTACAGGATCTCCGTGATCTGCGTGCAACCGATGGGCGCAGCCGAGCCGGCAGCGGCCAGCTCGCGCATGGCCGTGGCCCCGTTCGGAAAGGTGCGCAGGCGCGGGCCGAGCCGCTCGAGCAGGCCCAGTTCGCGCAGCACGCGCTCGAAGTGGATGCCCGCGGTGGCGCGCTGCGGATCGGGAAAGTAGATGGCGTCGGCCGCCTCCAGCGCCCGCGCCAGCGCCTCGGGCGTGGTGACGTCCGGGTGGGGCGTGCCGGCGCGCACGGCCACGCCGGTGCGCACGCGCCCGAGCGGGGCGGGCGTGTGCGGCAGCACCGAGCCCTGCTGCGCCATCGCGCCGATCATGGCCTCGGTGAGCACGATCAGGTCGCAGGGCTCGCCCGCGTCGAAGGCTTCCTTCATGGCGCCCACCGCCCCGAAACGTCCGTTGACGGTGGCGCCGCAAGCCTGCAGCAGCTGCGGAGCCAGCGCACGCACGAGGCCTTGGGCAGCGCCTGCGCACAGCAGGTTCAGGGTAGGGGTCGGGTTCATCCGGCTTGCTCCTGGATGGCGGCGACGATGCGCGCGCGGGTCAGTGGAAGGTCGCGCACCCGCACGCCCAGGGCGTCGGTGAGCGCATTGGCAATGGCCGCCACGGTGGGGCCGACAGCGGCCTCGCCCGCGCCGAGCGACGGGGCCGCCGAGGGCAGCAGCACCACCTGCACCTCGGGCACTTCCGAGAAGCCCTGCATCGGCACGGCATCGGCCTGCTCGCGTGGCAGCCGGCCATCCTCGCCGGGCTCCACGGCCTCCTTCAACGCGAAGCCAGTGGCCTGGAGGGCAGCACCCTCGAGCTGCATGCGAGCACCCTCGGGGTCCACCACGTGTCCGATGTCGGCGGCCACGACGAGCCGGCGCACGACGAGCGTGGCGCCGGCCTCCACCTCGGCCACCACGGCACACCAGGCGCCAGTGAGCTTGTAGCGGGCGTAGCCGATGCCGCGGCCGAAGGCGGCATCGGCCTCGGCAGGGGCACGGGCGCAAGCGGCATCGGCCTCATCGAGCGGGCGCGCGCGTTCGTCGGCCGCTTCGACCGATACCGTCGACCGCCATCCCGCGTGCTGGGCCGCCGCACGCAGCACGGCCTGCCCGCGGGGGTCGTGGCTCAGAAGCTCTTCGCGCCAGGTCAGCGGGTCGCGCCCGGTGGCCAGGGCGATCTCGTCGAGGAAGCACTCGGCAGCAAACACGTTGCCCAGCGCGCCGAGCGAGCGCAGCGCCGAGCTGCGCCAGGGTGCGCGCACCCGGTGCGCCACGACGCGCCAGGCCGCGAATCCGTAGCCAGGGATGGCATTGCGCTCGGCGCCGCCGCCCACCGCCAGGGGCATGTCGATGGGGTCGGGCAGCGGTGTGCCGCCGGCGCGCTGCGCCTGCCCCAGCAGCGCCGCCGTGGCCGAACGGCCGGGACGGGAACTGTGGCCCGGGCTCCACAGCTCGTGCTGCCAGTGCCGGATCCGGCCGGCCGCATCGAGTTCGGCCGAGAGTTCGATGCACATCGCCGGGCCCAGGGGCGCGCGGGCGAGGTCGTCGGCGCGGCTCCACTCGCAGCGCACAGGCCGGCCGGGCACGCGCCGGGCGAGCCAGGCGGCATCGAAGGCCACGTCGTCGGCGCCGTTGTGGCCGTAGCAGCCTGCGCCTGGCACATGCTGCACGCACACCTCGGCCTCGGCCAGGCCGAAGGCCAGCGCCAGGTCACGCCGCAGGCCGAAGATGCCCTGGCTGTGGCTCCACACCTGCAGCCGGGAGGGCCCCGATTCACCCTCGCCGGCCCAGCGCGCCAGCGCACAGGAGGGGCCGATGGAGGCGTGGGCCAGCCAGGCGCGCGTGTAGCGGGCGCGCAGGTGCCGGGTGGAGACCGCAGACCCTTCATTGGCAGGCACGCGTTCGTCGATGAGGCGCGGCTCGCGGACCGTCTCGGGCCAGGCCTGGGGATCGATGCCGGCATGGCCAGGCTCTTCCACACCCTCCCACGCCAGCGTGCGGTGCAAGCGCTGGCGGGCATCCCGAAGGACATCGACCTTCTCGCCGATGAGCCCGATGAGTTCACCGTCGCACCAGGCCTCGAGCAACCCCGCGCGCTGCTGCACCTCGCCCAAGGCCCGGGGCAACGTCTCGCGCGCCTGCTCCGTCAGCCGGTCTCGTGCAGCCGGCGGGTGCAGCACGGCGCCTTGCAGCAGGCCAGGCAGCTTCAGATCCTGGATGAACTGGGGCTCGCCCGTGAACACGGCGCGACGGGTCAGCGAGGGATGCCAACGCGGTGGATGGGCCGCCGCTTCGGGGGGGCTGGGCAGGCGCTCACGCACGGCAGCCGCCACGGCCCGCAGCGCGCGGCCGGAATCCTGCACCGACAGGCTGCCCGAGGTCACGCCCTCGTCGGGATGGGTGGCGGTGCAAGGGTGCGAGACGCGCACGTGCTCGAGGGGCCAGCCCAGTTCCTGCGCCACCAGGGCGGCCAGAGCGCGCTGGATG
>JBJTVI010000151.1:0-4379 GCA_046081145.1 Rubrivivax sp. | reverse complement strand
ACCGGGTGCGCATGTACGGCTTCGCGCCGGGCTTTGCCTACCTCTCGGGTGTGCCGGCGGCCATCCAGGTGCCGCGCAAGCCTGCGGCCACGCGGGGCATCCCGGCCGGCAGCGTGCTCGTGGCCGGGCCGCAGTGCCTGGTCACCACCCTCGTGATGCCCACCGGCTGGTCGGTGATCGGGCGTTCGCCCACGCGCATCCTCGATCCCGATTCGCCCACGCCCTTCCTCTTCGAGGTGGGCGACATGGTGCGCTTCGTTCGCATCGACCGGGCCCGGTACGACCAGCCGAGCCGGGACGGCAGTGATGGCTGAGGCCCGCTTCACGGTGCGCGCCTGCGGCCCGCTGGTCTCCTACCAAGACGGCGGGCGCCCGGGGATGATGCGCTTTGGCGTGGCGGCTTCCGGCCCGATGGACCGGCTGGCTCACGCCGCCGCGCAGGCCGCGCTGGGCCAGCCCGCGGGCGCCACCGCCCTGGAGGTGTCGCTCGGCGGGCTGGAACTCGTGTGCGAGACGGGCGAGGTGAGCTTCAGCGTGGCTGGCGGGGAATTCCAGGTGCTGCTGGCCGGCGTGAAGTTGCGCTCGGGCTGCGTGCGCACGGTTCGCGCCGGCGAGACGCTGGCGATCCGTCCCGGGCCGGCTGGCAGCTGGGCCACCCTGGCCTTCTGCGGCGAGCTCACGTGCCAGCGCTGGGCGGGGCACGCGGCCACGCACTCCACTTCCTGCCTGGGCGGCGGGATGCTGGGGCCTGGCGCGACGCTCCTCGTGCAGCAGGCGCAGGTGTGCGAGGCGCGTGAAGGCGAGATGCCACCGATGCCGGCTGCGCTGCGCAATCGCGCACGGGTGCGCGTCGTCCTGGGCCCGCAGACGGAGCATTTCGAGGCGGGCTGCGTCGAGCGGCTGCTGGGCAGCTCGTTTGCCGCAAGCGCCTCCCGCGATCGCATGGGGATGCGGCTGCAGGGGCCTGCCCTGCCCCTGCGCCGGGCCCTGTCGATTCCCTCGGAGCCCTTGGTACGCGGCTCGATCCAGGTCAATGGTGAAGGGGTGGCCTCGATCCTCCTGGCCGACCACCAGACCACCGGCGGCTACCCGAAGATCGCCACGGTCGTGTCCTGCGACCTCGACGCCGTGGCGCAGTGCCGCCCCGGCGAGGCGTTGCGCTTCGAGGCCGTGGCAGCCGAGCAGGCCGTGGCCCTGGCACGCGCACACGCCGCTGCCGTGCACGCCTACCTGCAGGAGGCGGGGCAACCGCGCGGCACCCTGCTGGAGCGGCTCTTCGCCCACAACCTCGTGAGCGGGGTGGTGCGAGACCACCCCGAGCCCTGAGGCGGCCGCTCCTCGTCAGCTCTCGGCCGTGAAGCCGATGGCCTTGACGATCGGGCCCCAGCGCTCGGTGTCGGCCTTGAGCAGCGCGGCAAGCTCGGCCGGGGTGGAAGACTTGGCCTCCAGCCCCATGAGGGCCAGGCCGTCCACCGTCTCCTTGTCGGCCAGGGCCGCGCGCATGGCGGCGTTGGCGCGCTGCACCACGTCAGCCGGGGCCTTGCCCGGCAGGTAGAAGCCGAACCACTCGCTGAAGGCCATGTCGCGCAGGCCCTGCTCCACCATCGTGGGCGTGTTGGGCGCGAAGCGGCTGCGGCTCGCACCCGTGGCCGCGAGCAGCCGGCACTTGCCCGCGGCCACGTGCTGCGTGAACTCGCCGATGGGGCCCGAGACGGCCTGGATCTGCCCGCCGATCATCTCCAGGATGGCCGGCTGGGTGCCGCGATAGGGCACGTGCTTGAGGTCGATGCCCGCGTTGCGGCCCAGGAGCGCGCCGATGAAGTGCGGCACCGAGCCGGCCGCTGGCGAACCGAAGTTGGCCTGCGCCGGGTTGGCCTTGCACCAGGCCAGGAACTCGGGGATGTTGCGCACCGACTCCGGCACGGCCGGGCCCACGGCAAAGCCGAAATCGAAGGTGCAGCCCTGTGACACGGGCGTGAGGTCGGCCACCGGGTCATAGGGCAGACGGCGGTAGATGTGGGGGTAGATGCCCAGCATCGACATCGGGGTCTGCAGGATCGTGGTGCCATCGGGAGCCATCGTGCGCACGCCCTGGATGGCGATCTGGCCACCGGCGCCGGTGCGGTTTTCCACCACCACGCTGCGCCCGTAGCCGGGGGCCATCTTGGCCGCCACGCGGCGACAGATGGTGTCGGAGGTGCCCCCAGGCGGGAAGCCGGTGATGATTCTCACCGTCTCGAAAGGGGTCTGCGCCAGGGCTCGGCCCGCAAGCGCGGGCAGCATCAGGGCGGCAGAGGCCCGGATCAGGCGGCGGCGATCGGCTTTCATGGGGGTCTCCTCTGGCAACGCGCGTCCAGCAAAGGGTGACGCAGGCGCAATGCTCGCAGATCGCGAAGACCGTGTCGCCAGGCGGGGGGTCGGGCGGCCGGCGCCGCTGCCTTCAGCCCACCGGGCTCGTCACGCCGTGCAGCAGGCTCACGGCCTCCTGGCGGCTGTGCGAGGCCCGCTCCAGCGGCCAGCCGGCCGAGGCGCAGTAGGCCGTCACCTGATCGGCCGGCAGCGGCCGGCTAAACAGGAAGCCCTGGAACTCGTTGCAGGAAGTGCCGCGCAGGAAATTGGCCTGCGCGTGCGTCTCCACGCCCTCGGCCACCACCGTGATGCCCAGGGCGCGGCCCAGGGCGGCGATGGCCGAGACGATGGCGCGGTCGCGCTCGGAGCCGGGCAGGTCGGCAATCAGCCCGCCGTCGATCTTCAGCGCCTTCATCGGCAGTCGCCGCAGCCGATCCAGCGAGGAGAAGCCAGTGCCGAAGTCATCGATCGCGGCACGTACCCCCATTGCCTCGAGCGCCTCGAGCGTGCGGCAGGCCGCCTCCGCATCGACGATCAGCAGCGACTCGGTGAGCTCGAGCTCGAGGTGCGCAGGCGCGATTCGCGTCTCGGCGAGCACGCGCGCGACCATCTCGACGAAGCCCGGATCCCGGAACTGGCGCACCGAGACATTGACCGAAACCTGCAGCGCATCGAGCCCCTCGCCCTGCCACTGGTGCAGCTGCCGGCAGGCGCTGCGCAGCACCCACTCGCCCACCAGCGTCATGAGCTCCATGTCCTCGAGCACCGTCAGGAACATCGCCGGCGACACGCGGCCGCGCGACGGATGGTTCCAGCGCAGCAGCGCCTCCACCGACACCACGCGACCGGTGAGCGCCTGGACGCGCGGCTGGTAGTGCAGCTCGAACTCGCCACGCTCGAAGGCACGGGTGAGCGCCGCCTCGAGCTCCAGGCGCCGCGCCGCGAGCTCGTTCATCGAGGCCTGGTAGAAGGCGTAGGAGCCGCGCTCGGCCTGCTTGCGGCTGTACATCGCGGCATCGGCGTTGCGCACCAGCACATCCACGCTCGATCCATCGGCAGGGAACACGGCAATCCCCACCGAGGCGCCGATGCTCACCTCGTGCCCGTAGACCCTGAAGGGCGCCGAGACGGCCGAGATGATGCGCCGTGCAGCCGAGGCGGCGCAGTCGGGCCCCTCGATGCGCGGCATGATCGCCGTGAACTCGTCGCCACCCATGCGAAAGACGAGATCGCCCGCGCGCAGCCCGCTGCGGATGCGCTCGGCCGCGGCCTTGAGCAGCAGGTCGCCACCGGCGTGGCCGATGCTGTCGTTGACGATCTTGAACCGGTCCAGGTCGATGTAGAGCAGCGCGCCGCTGTGCGCACCAGCCTGCGAGGAGCCCAGCATCTCCGACAGGCGCTCGGCGAAGTAGCCGCGGTTGGGCAGCCCGGTGAGGGAGTCGTGGTGCGCCTGGTGGCGGATCGCGGCCTCCTGTGCCTCTCGCTCGCGGTGCTGCTGCGCGATCAGGCGATCGGCCTTGCGCACGATCAGCAGCATGAACAGGTACAGGCCCACGAGCGCCGCGAGCAGGATCACGGCAATCTGCGTGCGCGCCTGCTTCTGGTCGGCCACGAGCTCCGTGACGTCCGAGTAGACCTCGAACACGCCCTCCACCGGCGCGTTGGCCTCGCGCCGCACCGGGATGTAGGAGTAGATGAGGTTGCGCCCGGAGATCACGCCCTCGAAGGCGTCGAAGCGGTCGCGGTAGATGATGTCGCTGGCCACGACCCCGTCGCGCGCGCTGCGAAACCCGGCATTGCCGGACTTGTCCTCGCCGATCTGGCGCAGGTCGGTGGAGAACACCGTTGTCCCCTGCAGGTTGTAGACCTTGACCTTGACCACCCGCAGCCCGCGCATCTTGGTCAGCACCTCGGCATGCAACCGCGCGACGGCGGGGTCGGCAGCCAGCGACTCGCGCGGGCGTCCGGCCGAGAGGGCCACGAACTCCCGGTAGTCGCCCCAGACCGTGTTGGCAAAGGCGTGCGTGAGG
>JBJTVI010000150.1:0-2326 GCA_046081145.1 Rubrivivax sp. | reverse complement strand
AGCGGTCGCGGTTGGGCCAGCCGGGATTGGCGGGGTTGTGCGAGAGGTGATGACGCCACAGCACCTTGGCGATTTCGGCCATGCCCATGGGCATGCCGGGGTGGCCGGAGTTGGCTTTCTGGACGGCGTCCATGGCCAGCGCGCGCACGGCGTTGGCGAGGGGAGAAAAGGTGGGCATGGCGGCAGGGCTTAGAAAGGAAGAAACCCTCGCGAGCCGAGGGGTGCGCGATTCTAGCCGAAGGGGTGGGCAAACCCGCTGGCGGGCAGCCAGCGCGCGGCCGCTACTTGCCGCCGCAGTACTGGCCAAAGCCCTCGGGCGTGTTGGGAAAACCGCGCTGCGCCGCCAGCTCCCAGGGGCGGGTGCAGGCCTTGTCGCGCTCGCACCAGCGATAGCCCGCGGAGCCGATGCAGCCGTGGGCATCGCGATCGGCGCCCACCGCCACGGGGGCGGGCTGCACCGAGGCGGGTTCGCCGCAGCCGCCGAAAGCCAGGGCGGTGAACAGCACAGCGGCGATGGTTGCGTGTGTGTTTGCCATGAGGAATCCTCCCGTTGCCGCACCCCGTCACGCGCCGGGATCGGGGGGTGGCTGCGTCACAAAAAGAAAAAGTACACGGCTGCCCACGCGCGCCGCACCTCGCGCGCGGTGCCGATGAGGCGGCCGCTCGCAGCCCGGATGCTACCGTCGGATTCCACCCGGCCCAGCAGCCGGCCACCGGCATCGCGCACCTCGCCGAGGGCCTCCACCGTGCCCAGCAGGGCCCCCGAGGCGCCCCTGAGCTGGCCCGAGGGATCGAGCGAGAACAGCGTGCGGCCCGACGCGTCGCGCACGGCGCCATCGGCTTCGAAGCGCAGCAGAAGCCGGCCCGATGCGTCGCGCAACTCGCCGCTGTAGTCGAGCCGGGCCACCGTCCGCCCGTCGGAGGAACGCAGCTCGCCGGCAACGGCGACGGCGGCCCACAGCACCAGGGCAAGGGCCGCAAGCCGGCGGCGCCACGGGCGTGCGCAACGCCGGGGCCCGCGCAGGCACGACGCGGCTGCCCGGGCTATGGCCGTGAGCGAGGCCAGGGGGATTGGCGAAACGTTCAATCGGTCTGCCTTGAGGTAGACCCCCAAATGATGGAGGCGGAGCTTGGCGCAATGGGAATGGCGTGGAAGGCGGCGAAGCGCGGCATAGATGCCTCCTTACAAAGCCGCTTTTGCAGCGGGCGCAGGCGCCTCGGCTTGGGGCAACACCTCGTCCCCACCCATCACCAGCGCCTGGCTCTGCACCGAGCGCACGTACTCGGGCCGCGGCGCGTGCACCTCGCGCGGGGCATTGCTGCTGCGGTTGTACACCGTGTAGACGTGCCAGCGGTCGTGCCGCGAGAGGTTGTGGCCCGAGGCGTGCAGGATGTTGCAGTGGAAGAACACCACCGTGCCGGGCTTGCCCAGGATGGGCACGGGCTCGGGGCTGTGTTCCATGAGGCGCAGCAGGTCGGGCTTGGGCACCACCCACAGCCGGTAGGCGGTGGTGCGGTCGTCCATTTCCGATTCGATGTAGCCGTGGCGCTGGCTGCCGGGAATGAAGTACAGGCAGCCGTTCATCTCGGTGGCCTCGTCCAGCATCACCAGCGCGGTGGTCATGTGCGGCTCGGCGATGCCGTCGCGCTTCCAGGCGCCGTAGTCCTGGTGCCACTGCCACACGCTGCCGTCGATGGCGGACTTGAGGTTGCACTTGGTGTGGTGGATGTAGAGCGCCCCATCGTCCAGCAGCTGGCGCGCGCTGCCCAGCAGCCGCGGCGAGAGCGCCGCCGCGCGGAACAGCGCCGAGGCGGTGGGGCTGGCGGCATCGTGCACCCGGTAGATGGTCTTGGCCGTGCCGCCCGAGCGCTCGCGCACCAGGTGGTCGGTATCGATGGCCTGGATGCGCTGCAGCTCCGCCTTCATGGCGGCGACTTCCCCGGGGGTGAAGAGGTCGGGGAGGATGAGGTAGCCGTCGTGGTGGTAGGCGTTGAGTTGTTGGGGGGTGAGCATGGGGCCTGCGTGGGGACGGGGATGGGCGCTCGGGCGCCGGGGCCGGCGGGTGGCGAAACCGTAGCACAGGGGTGGACGGGGCCGGGGGCGGCCGCCGCGCGCGAGGGCATGGCGCCCCGCGGCGGGCTCAGCGGCGCGAGGCCCGCGTGCTGGCCGCGTAGGCGCGGGCGATGGTCTCGGGCTGGCGCGCGGCGGGGGTGCACAGGTAGCGCGGCGAGGGGCGGATGCCCACGCGGCCGAGGTCGAGGCGGTCGGCGTCCCAGCAGGTCTGCACCGTCACGTCGGCCTCGGTGAGGCCGCTGCTGTGATGCG
>JBJTVI010000149.1:0-4138 GCA_046081145.1 Rubrivivax sp. | reverse complement strand
CGAACGCGTGCGCTGCGGTCGCTCGAAGACGGTACGGCCGCCGAGCGCTTTGCGCGCATGGTGGCCGCGCTCGGCGGGCCGCAGGAGGTGCTGAGCACCCCCGGCCTGGGTGCTGCCCCCGTGGTGCGCCCGCTGAGGGCTGGGCGCGACGGCGTGCTCTCGCACCAGGACACGCGAGCCATCGGGCTGGCGGTGGTGGCGCTCGGCGGCGGCCGCCGCAGGCCGGGTGAATCGGTGGATCCGCGTGTCGGCCTTTCTGGCGTGTGCCCATTGGGCGCGGCAGTGCGCGCCGGCGAGCCATTGGCCTGGGTCCACGCCTCCAGCGAGGCGGCGGCCGAGCGCGTGCTCGCCACGCTGGCACCAGCCTTCGGGCTGAGCGACGAGCCGATCGACCAGGCCGACAGCCCGGCTGTGCGGGAGCGCATCGACGGTCGCAGCCCGCAAGGCTTGCAGAGCTGAGGGCTCGCAATGCCGAGGGCTTGCGCGGGCAGCGGCCGAGCCCGGCTCGGTGCTGGCGCCCGCGCCGCGTTCAGAGCGTACGCAGGAACTCGAGCAGTTCCTGCTGCTGCTGCGTCTTGAGGGCCTTGAACCGGTCACGGGAGACAGCCGCTTCCCCGTCGTGTGCCTCGATGGCCTGCGTGACCGTCTTGGCGCGACCATCGTGCAGGTAGGCCGGGCGGGCTCGCAGGCCCCACAGCGGGGCGGTGCGCATCTCACGCCTACCGGCGGTGCCCTGCTCGGTGCCATCGCCCAGGCCGCCCATGTCGTGCAGCAGCAGGTCCGAGTAGAGAGCCACCGTCCGGTCGGACAGTGCCGCCACCGGATGCGGGCCAGTCATCATCGTGCTCGTGTGGCAAGCGGTGCAACCCGTCTGCTCGAACACCCGCGCGCCCGCCAGCGAGGCTGCGGTGGCGCGCACCACGGGCAGCGGTGCAAGCAGCCGCATGAAGTCGGCCGCGCGGTCCACACCGCTCTTGCCGGTGGCCGGGTCCGTCCGATCATCGATGCCGGCCACCTTTGGCAGGCTTGCCAGCAGATCGGTGCGGCCGTTGGGGGCGTTCTCCTGGGGGAAATAGCGGTTGGTGATGCCCATCTCGTTGGCGTAGGCATCCGCCGCAAAGCCCAGGAGCGTGGCGTGCTGCGCCTTCCAGCCGAAGCGGCCCACACGCTGGCGGCCCGTGACGGGATCGGTGACCAGCGCTGCCCGACCCTTCACCCCGTCGGGCTTGGGGCGCTGCGCCTGCAACAGGATCGTCGCGTCGGGGATGGCCTCGATGAGCCCGGCGCCAAAAAGCGGCGTGGTCAGCCGCTGCACCACCACGGTGGCAGCGGCTGGCACGTGCTCGCGCAGGCTCGGCTCGATGGCCCGCTCCTGCAGCAGCGGGCCGCCCAGAGCGGTCATGGGATCGAACCGCCCCTCCAGGATGCGCCCGAAGCGCGTCACGGTGCGTGCACCGGCCCCGCCCGCTCCGCCAGCGCGGTGGCAGGCCAGGCACGAGACATCGTTGAAGAGGGGGCCGAGCCCGGTGGCGGGCGTTTCGGCACGCGTGAACTCGAGGCGGCCGGAATCGAATGCGGCCAGACTGGCAGCATCGAGCCCCTCCAAAGGGCCGCGCGACAAGGGGGCGGGTGTCGGGGGCGTGGGTACCGGGGTGGCCGGTGGAGGTGCCGGAGGCACAGCGACCGGCCGGAGCGCGGGGCGGGCCGGTGCGACCGCCGCCCCCTGTGCGGCACCTGGAGGCGGCGATGCGGTTTGCGCAACGGCCAGGCTGCCCAGGATGCCCGCGCCGAGCCCGGCCAGCAGCAGCGCCGCGGCACGTGGCAGGCAGATCGTCAGTCGGTTGCGCATGCGGATCTCTCTCGGGTGAAGGCAGGCCATCCCCGTACGCTGCGGCCCCTCTGTAAAGACCCTGTGAAGGCACAGCCCACTGCCCGGGTGCGCCTGCAAGAAGCGTGCAGGAATTCACGCCCGTCAACTCCTTACGGTCCTTACGGGATCTGCGAAAAGCCCGCTGGACGATCAGCGCTCCCCCGGCCGGTACGGCTTCATCAGCGCCTGCGGGTAGGTCGCGCGCCGGGCCACGAGCACGAGTGCCACGATGGCCATCACGTAGGGCAGCATCAGGTAGAGCTGGTAGGGCAGCTCAATGCCGAGCACGCCGCCCCCGGCCTGCTGCAGGCGCAGTTGCAGCGCATCGAAGAAGGCAAAGAGCAGGGCACCCAGCAGCGCCTTGCCCGGGCGCCACGAGGCGAAGACGACGAGCGCCACGCACACCCAGCCGCGCCCGTTGACCATGTTGAAGAAGAAGGCGTTGAAGGCCGAGAGCGTGAGGAACGAGCCGGCCACGCCCATGAGCGCCGAGCCGGCGCAGATGGCGCCGATGCGCAGCCCCGCCACGCTCAGGCCCTGGCCCTCGGCGGCGGCCGGGTTCTCGCCCACCATGCGCACCGCCAGGCCCAGCGGCGTGCGCATGAGCGCCCAGCCCACCACCGGCACGAGCACGAGCGCCAGCAGCGTCAGCGGGGTCTGCGTGTCGAGCACCGGGATCGGCAGGCCGGCCATCGGCTGGAAGGTCTCCACCGTGGGCGGGCGCTCCACCTTCGGAAAGCTCACCCGGTAGGCATAGCTCGCCAGCGACGTGGCCAGCAGCGTGATGCCCAGCCCCGAGACGTGCTGCGACAGTGCAAGCGTGACCGTCAGCACCCCGTGCAGCAGCCCGAAAGCCGCCCCCGTGAGCGCGGCCACGAGCACTCCCGCCCAGAGCGAGGCGCCCTGGAACACCGCGAGCCAGCCGGCAAAGGCCCCGGCCACCATGATCCCCTCGATGCCCAGGTTGAGCACGCCCGCGCGCTCGCACAGCAGCACCCCGAGGGTGCCCAGGATGAGCGGCGTGGCGATGCGCAGCACCGCGGCCCAGAAGGCGGCCGAGCCCAGCAGCTCGAGGGTCTCGTTCATCGGCGGATCCGGTACTGCGTGAGCATCGTGGCCACGAGCATGGCAATCAGCGCCACGGCCACGATCACGTCGGCGATGTAGGTGGGCACGTTCACCGCGCGGCTCATCGAATCGGCCCCCACCAGCATGCCGGCGACGAACACCGCCGCGCCCACCACCGCCAGCGGGTGCAGCATGGCCAGCATCGCGATCACGATGCCGCTGTAGCCGTAGCCCGGGCTCATGTCGAGCGTCACGTAGCCGGTGCGGCCGGCCACCTCCACCGCCCCGGACAGCCCGGCCAGGGCGCCCGAGAGCAGCGCCACCTTCACCTTCACCCAGCCCACCGGCATGCCGGCAAAGGCCGCCGCCCGCGCCCCGGAGCCCACGGCGCGGATCTGCAGGCCGGTGGTCGTGAAGCGCAGCAGCACCCACACCGCCACCGCCAGCGCCAGCGCGCCCAGCAGGCCCGTGTGCACGCGGCTGCGCTCAAGGAGCTTGTCGAGCTGCAGCTCGTCCTTGAGCGCCACGCTTTGCGGCCAGCCCAGCGCCGTGGGGTCCTTCATCGGGCCGTCGAGCATCGCCGAGACGACGAGCAGCACGATGAAGTTGAGGAGCAGCGTCGTCACCACCTCGTCCACGCCCAGGCGCGCCTTCATCAGCGCCGGGCCCAGCAGCAGCAGCGCGCCGGCGAGCATCGCCGCACCGAGCATGCCCGCGAAGAGCACGGGGTCGGGCCACTCCAGGCCGGTGCCGCCGTGCAGCCCGCCCACCGCCACGGCGGCCAGCGCACCCGCGTAGAGCTGGCCCTCGGCGCCGATGTTGTAGAGCTGCGCACGAAAGGCCACCGCCGCGGCCAGCCCCGTGAGGATCAGCGGCGTGGCGCGCGTGAGCGTCTCGGTCAGGGCAAAGCGCGTGCCGAAGCCCCCCTCGAGCAGCAGCACCCAGGCCCGGCCCACCGGTGCGCCGGCCCAGGCCACGAGCAGCGAGGCCACGAGCAGCGTGAAGACGACCGCGCCCAGCGTGGCCGCCGCCAGCTCCAGGCGCGAGGTACGGGGCCGGCGCTCAAGGCGCATGCGCGGCCTCCGCGCCAGCGGGTGCAGGTGCCCCGTGCGGCGCCTGGGCGCCACCTGCCATCGCCAGGCCGATGGTGGTGAGCGACCACTCGGCCACCGGGCGCCCCGGCGTAAGCCGGCCCTGGTG
>JBJTVI010000148.1:0-2007 GCA_046081145.1 Rubrivivax sp. | reverse complement strand
GGCTGCGCGCTGGCCGGCACGCGCGCTGAAACAGGCCTGGCGGCCGCTGCTGCAGCAGCAAGCGCACGACTCGATCTGCGGCTGCAGCACCGACGCCGTGCACCGCGAGATGGTCCAGCGCTTCGCGTCCCTGGCGCAGCGCCTGGATGCCCTGCACGCCCATGCGCTGGCCGCTGCCGGCATGGTGGGGCTGCGCCGCCACGCTGCCGGCCCGGACGTCTGGGCCGACGACGCGCACTGCACGGTGTTCAACCCGCTGCCCCAAGGCCTGGCGGGTTGGCAGGTGCTGCAGATCTTCCTTCGCGGCGAGCGCCACGCCGCCCTTCGGGTGATGCACGGCGCCCAGGCCTGCCCGCACGTGCTGCTGCAGGCAGTGGCGCACGAGGAGATCCGCTCGCCGCTGGATGATTTTCCCGAGCGGCTGCAAGGCTGGCGCTACGAGCTCGCCCTGCCCCTGGCGCTGCCAGGCCTCGGGGCCATGGCACTGGAGATCCAAGCGGTCGCACCCCCCGATGGTGCGGGCTCGTCGCCGCCTGATGCACCCGGGCCCAGCTGCGCGAGCGCCTGGCGCATCGAGAACGCCGCGCTCGCGATCTGGCTCGACGCCGAAGGGGTCCTGCTGCTCAGCGACCGGGCAAGCGGCGCCACCCATGCGCCGCTGATGCAGTGGCTGCACGAACTCGACGCGGGCGACAGCTACAACTGGAGCCCGCCCCCGGAGCCGGGCGCGCCCATTCTGGCGAGCTTGCATCGTCGGGCCGTTCGCCAGCTCGGCCCGGCCAGCGAGCTGCACCTGGGCATCACGATGGAGGTGCCCGTCGGCCTGTCGCCCGACCGCCGCGGGGCCGTCACCGAGCGCGTGCGCAACGAAGGCCAACTGCGCCTGCGTCTACTGGGGGACGAGGCGGTGGTTCACGCCGAACTCGTGTGGCACAACCGCGCGCGCGACCAGCGCACCCGGCTGCTGCTGCCACTGGCCAGCGCCCAGGCACCGGTGTGGACCGACACCGCTTTCGCCTGGACGGCACGAGCCCCCGTGTGTCGTCGCGTCCCCGAGACGCTCTCCCGCCAGGAGATGCCGGTGGCCGTGTTCCCCACTGCCAGCGCGCTGCACGCCGATCCGTGGTGGCTGGCCCACGAGGCGATGCACGAGTGCGAGGTCGTCGAGCAGGCGGGCAGACCCTTCCTGGCGCTCACGCTCGTGCGCAGCGTGGGCTGGCTCTCGCGCCGCGATCTCCTCACCCGCGGGGTGGGCGCCGGGCCGGACATCGCCACGCCCGAAGCCCAGTGCCTGGGCACGGAGGTGTTTCGCTGGCGCTTCGGCCCGGGCTCGGCGCCCCAGGCGCTGCAGCAGGCCCGGCTGCTGCGCCGACCCGCCCGGCTGCTGCGCGGCCACGGCGCGCACTGGAGCGCACCGGTTGAGCTCGGCAACGCCGAGGTGGTGGTGAGCAGCACCCGAAGGCTGGGCGCCGACGGCGCCCTGGAACTCCGCGTGTGGAACCCCACCGCTCGCACCCAGGCCCTCACCCTCACCACAGCCCACTGGGCGGCCGTGCGAGCCGATGGCACCCCCTTGCCCGAGTCCGCGCAGGCCACGCATGCCGTGCCGCCCCATGCGCTGCTCACCTTGAGGTCGATTGCATGAGCGGGCCGGGCCGCTCCCAAGCGCGAATCCCGGAGTGCGCAGCACGAAGGGTAGTCCGATGAGCGGGCCGGGCCGCTCCCAAGCGCGAATCCCGGCGTGCGCAGCACGGAGGGGCTTCCGATGAGCGCGCCGGGTCGACTGCTGGCGCTCCCGCTCGATGCCCGTCCCGTCGTGCGCGAGCAGGTGGTGCAACTCGTGGCCGCCGCCGGTTGGGAGCTGGTGGTGCCGCCCGTCCCGATGCTCGGGCACTTGCGCCAGGGGGCCGATCGTGAGGCGCTGGCCCGGTGGATCACGCAGCAGGCCCCGGGTGTTTCGGGCTTCGTGCTGTCGCTGGACATGCTGCTGTATGGCGGGCTGGTGCC
>JBJTVI010000147.1:0-2754 GCA_046081145.1 Rubrivivax sp. | reverse complement strand
GGCTCTCCGACGAGGTCTCCACCGATGCCCTCACGCGCGTGGCCACCCGGCGCGGCCTGGAACAGGCCTTCGCCGCCGAGCGCGCCAAGTTGGAGCGCAACCCCGGCCCGCTGGCCGTGGGCCTGATCGACATCGACAACTTCAAGAAGCTCAACGACACGCTGGGCCACTCGGCCGGCGACGTGGCCCTCAAGGCCCTGGCCGAGCGCGTGAAGGAGGGCCTGCGCCCCGAGGACACCGTGGCGCGCTTCGGTGGCGAGGAGTTCGTGGTGCTGCTGCCCGGCACCCCGGTGGACGAGGCCCAGGCCGTGCTCACGCGCTTGCAGCGCGAGCTCACCAAGAGCCTGTTCCTGCACGAGAAGCGCGAGATCTTCGTCACCTTCTCCGCCGGCGTCACCGCCCTGCGCGGCACCGAACCCCTGCAGACCGCCCTGGAGCGTGCCGACGAGGCACTCTACGAGGCCAAGAGGACGGGGAAGAACAGGACGTGCATCGGCTGAGGGGGGGAGGGGCCCTCAGGCCCGGCTACTCGCTCAGTCCCGCCTTCTCAGCGAGGTCAGCCCCGCCACGGCCACGGCCAGGCAGATCAGGGCGGCCATGCTGGCCGAGTAGCCGGCCACACGCTCGGCCGCACTCCCGTTCATGGCTGCGACGAAGGGCAGGGGCACGAAGGCCACGCCCACCGCATTGGCCGCGGCCTGCAGGGTCGCAAGCAGGCCGGAGAGCGCACCGGCATCCAGCAGTGGCACCCGCGCCAGGACGCGGCTGATCAGCGGCCCCATCACCAGGCCCAGGCCCAGCCCGGCGGTGAAGATGGCAGCGGCCAGGCCCGTCAGATCGAACCCCCACCGTGCGCCCAGAAGGTTCCAGACATGGCTGGCGGCGATCACGATGGCCCCGAGGACGATCGCCCGTGAGCGCAGCCTCCTGGCCAGCGCCGGTGCCGCGGCCGAGGCCAGCATGAAGCCCAGGGCCGTCGCGCTGAAGACCAGGCCCGATTCCAGGGCGGAGGCCCCCTGGACCTGCTGCAGGTACAGCGTCTGCAGCACATGGAAGGACGCCACGCCACAGAAGAAGGCGAAGACGGCGAGCAGGTCGATGCGGGTGCTTCGGCGCAGGAGCAGGCGGATGGGCAGCATCTGCGACCTTCCCGCCTCGTCCAGTGCGCGCTGGTGGCGATAGAAGAGGTAGCCGACCAGCGGGACGGCGGCCAGCATCGCCGCGCTCGTGCCGAGCGGCCACATCGACCTGCCGATCGTCAGGGGTGCCGTGATCAAGGTGAGGAGCACGATCGAGAAGGCCACGCCCGACCCGTCCAGCGCCTGGGCTTGCGCCGTGAGCCGGCGCGGAATGGCGATCCAGCCGATGGCGATGCAGGCCAGGGCTGCCGGTACCATGCACAGGAAGACGCCGCGCCAGCCCAGCCCCCAGCCGTCCCAGGCCAGCATCAGCCCACCCAGGATCTGGCCCGCCACGCTCCCGAGCCCCATCGAGACGGCGTAGGCGGCAAAGGCCCTGCGGGAGGCCTCGCCCGGGTAGGTGCGCGCCAGGATCCCCAGCACGTGTGGCTGGATGCAGGCCGCCGCGGCACCCTGGAGCGTTCGCGCCACCACCAGCCAGACGAGATCGGTGGCACAGGCTGCGCCGAGGCTGGTCAGGCAGAAGAGCCCCAGACCGATCAGGTACATGCGCCTGGAGCCGTAGAGGTCACCCAGCCGGCCCGAGGTGATCAGCAGCGAGGCGTTCGTGATCAGGAATCCCGCCAGCAGGAACTGCAGCGAGCCCCCATCCAGGCCCAGCTCGAGCTGGATCGCCGGCATGGCCACGATCGAGGCGAACAGGTCGGCCTGCACCAGGAAGATTCCGGCCAGCACCGCCACCATCGGCGCGGCGCCGCGCTGTCTGCCCGGGCTCGTGCCACCCGCGGTGGGCTCAGCTTGGCGGTGAGGGGAAGCCGGACTCAGTTCAATTCCTTGGCGGTGGCGCGGCTGGATTGTGCGTTGGCGCTGCGCCGGCCCGGATGGGGGGAAGCCTGGGGCTCGCGTTTCGGGCTGAAGGGGCGCTGCTGCGTGATTTCCGCACGAACGCGGTGCCGCGGACCCGGCGGGCGCTCAAGGCACCGGGCTTCGGGCCGAAGTCTGAGTTCCGCCGAGCGCATCCCCGCTTGCGCGGGGCGGATCGTGCCTGGGCGGCAGCCCGGCGGCGCGACCCGCTTCCACAGGAAACAGGCGAATGACCGAACCCCGCAGCAACTGGAAGCTCGATGCCCCCTGGGTCGCGGCCGACCTCTACGAGGCCATTGGCGACCGCGTGGCCTGCTTCGATGCCTCGGGGACGCTGCGCCAGTGCAATGCGGCCTACGCGCACGCGATCGGCCGCGGCGTGGATGATGTGCTCGGGTGGTCGCTGGCCGAACTAGCCGAGGCAGCGCCGCGGCTCCTCATCCACACCCTGGCCCGGCAGGCACGTTCGGGCAGGCCGGTTGCGTCGGCCATCGAGTTCGACGAGCATCTGGCCAGGTGGGTCATCACCCGTGTGCTCTCGGTGCACGATGGCCTGCTCGTGGTCAGCGCGGACGCGGACGAGGAACTCGTGCGTCAACACCAGATCGCCCGCCAGGTGACGCTCGACGAGCAGACGGGCCTGCCCAACCGGATGGCGCTCACCGAGGAGCTTGCCCGCGTGCAGGCGCCCGTGGAGCTGCTGTCCATCGAGGTCGAGCACGTGGCGCGCGTGGCCGAGGCCCTGGGCCAG
>JBJTVI010000146.1:0-2726 GCA_046081145.1 Rubrivivax sp. | reverse complement strand
GCCTGCCGTGCCGCTGCTGGCGGTGCAGGGCCTGGACGTCTACTACGGCCGCGCCCACGCCCTGCAGGAGGTGAGCCTCGTGCTCGAGCGCGGGGTGATGGGCATCGTCGGGCGCAACGGCATGGGCAAGACAACGCTGTGCAACGCGATCACCGGGCTCGTGCCCGCGCGTGGCAGCGTGCGGCTGGCTGGCCAGGAGCTGATCGGGCTGCCCCCGCACCGCATCACACGGCTGGGCATCGCCTACGTGCCGCAGGGCCGGCGCGTGTGGCCCTCGCTCACGGTGGACGAGACGCTGCGCCTGGTGGCGCGCCACCGCCGTGAGGTCGACCGCGTCTACGCCATGTTCCCGCGCCTGGCCGAGCGCAAGGGCAACGGCGGCTCGCAGCTCTCGGGAGGCGAGCAGCAGATGCTGGCCATCGGCCGCGCGCTGCTGCTGGAGCCTCGGCTGCTGGTGATGGACGAGCCCACCGAGGGCCTGGCGCCGGTCATCGTCGAGCAGGTGGCGCAGGCGCTGCGCGAGCTCGCCCGCGACGGCTCGATGGCGGTGCTGCTCATCGAGCAGAACCTGGGCGTGGCCATGGAGGTGGCCGATCGCATCGGCGTGATGGTCAACGGCCGCATCGCGCAGGAGCTGCCGGCTTCGCAACTGGCGGCAGACCGCGAGCTGCAGGAGCGGCTGCTGGGGGTGCGCGCCAGAACGGAGCAGGAGGACGAGCCTGGCGCGCAGGCGAGCGAGCCCCCTGCGCCGGAAGGTGCCGTGCAGGTGCTGACGGTGCGGCGCGCGCATGGCCGCACGGGGCCGAGCCTGGAGGCGATGGCGCCGCGGGCTGATGCGAGCTTCAACCGCTGGACGGCTGGCACGGCTGGAGCGGCCAACACGGCCAGCACGTCCAGCATTCCCGGCGCGTCTGCCGTGCGGACGGCCTCGAGCGCAGCTGCTTCCACAGGGGCCTCCAGCGAGACCGGGTTCAGCCCGAACGCGCCGGCGGCCGCAGCCGCAACGGGCAGCGCCGCACCGCGCTCGGCCTCCGTCTTCGACTTCCCCGTCTCGGCCACGAGCGCACGCGCGGCCTATGTGGCGGGCACCTTCGACACCAAGGGGCGCGAGCTCTTCTACATCCGCCAGTGCCTGGAACGCCTGGGCCTGCGCGTGGTGACGGTGGATCTTTCCACGAGCGGGCGCACCTCCACGGCCAGCGTGCACCCGCGCGAGGTGGCGCGCCACCCCCCGCAAGGCGAGAAGGCCGTCTTCAGCGGCGACCGCGGCGGCGCGGTGGCGGCGATGGCGCTGGCCTTCGAGCGCTTCGTGCTGACGCGGTGCGACGTGGGCGGGATCATCTCCGCCGGCGGCTCGGGCGGCACCACGCTGGCCACGGCCGCGATGCGGGCGCTGCCCGTGGGCGTGCCCAAGGTGATGGTCTCGACCATGGCCAGCAGCGACACGCGGCCCTACGTGGGGCCCAGTGACATCCTGATGCTGTACTCGGTGACGGACGTGCAGGGCATCAACCGCATCAGCGAGCGCGTGCTGGCCAATGCGGCGCATGCGCTGGCCGGCATGGTCACGCACCCGCCGCTGGCTTCGCAGGCCACCAAGCCCGCCATCGGGCTGACCATGTTCGGCGTCACCACGCCTTGCGTGCAGGCGGTCACGAAGCAGCTCGAGCAGAGCTACGACTGCCTGGTCTTTCACGCCACGGGCGTGGGCGGGCAGTCGATGGAAAAGCTCGCCGACTCGGGGCTGCTGGCCGGCGTGATCGATGTCTCCACCACCGAGATCGCCGACGAGATTGCCGGGGGCACGCTCTCGGCCGGCCCGACGCGGCTCGATGTGTTCGCACGCCACGAGATCCCGTGGGTGGGCTCCTGCGGGGCGCTGGACATGGCGAACTTCGGCCCCTGGGAATCTGTGCCCGAGCGCTTTCGCGGGCGGCGCCTGTACCGCCACAACCCCACCGTCACCCTGATGCGGACCACGGCCGAGGAGTGCCGCGCCATCGGCGAGTTCATGGTGGCCAAGATCAACGCCATGCGCGGGCCGGTGCGCTTCCTGATCCCCGAGGGCGGGGTCTCGGCCATCGACCGCCCAGGCCAGCCCTTTCACGACCCCTAGGCCGACCGCGTGCTCTTCGACACGATCGAGCGCGGCTTTCGAAGCGGGGTCGACCGGCAGTTGCGGCGACTGCCGCACCACCTCAACGACGAGGCCTTCGCAGCCGCGCTCGTGGCCGCCTGGGGCGAAGTCTCGCGCCCGGCTCTGGCCCGGCGCGCCTGAGGCCCGCTGACCCCCCACGGAGCATCCACCCGATGGCCCGCATTGCCCGACGCGAGATCCTCCAGCGCCTGCGCGCCAAGCTGGCCCGCGGCGAGCCCATCATCGGCGGGGGCGCCGGCACGGGGCTTTCGGCCAAGTGCGAGGAGGCCGGTGGCATCGACCTCATCGTGATCTACAACTCCGGGCGCTACCGCATGGCCGGGCGCGGCTCCCTGGCCGGGCTGCTGGCCTACGGCAACGCCAACGAGATCGTGTGCGACATGGCGCGCGAGGTGCTGCCCGTGGTGCGCCACACGCCGGTGCTGGCTGGGGTGAACGGCACCGACCCCTTCATGATCCCGGACGCCTTCCTGAGCCGCCTCATCGACCTGGGCTTTTCGGGCGTGCAGAACTTTCCGACCGTGGGCCTCATCGACGGGACCTTCCGGGCCAACCTCGAAGAGACCGG
>JBJTVI010000145.1:0-6145 GCA_046081145.1 Rubrivivax sp. | reverse complement strand
CTCTTGCCCAGATAGACCGCAGCTGTGATCGCTGCCAGGCCAGTGATCACGGCACCCCCAACCTTGAAGGCGACGACCCCCACCGCGGGCAACATTCCTCCGGATACTGCGTCCAGTTCATGGACTTCCAGTGCGCGCATGTCTTCCTCCTCAATCACCTTATGTCTACCCCGTTGAATGGCGAGCGGGGCATACCGCCGAAGGCAGAGGTGCTGCGGAGCCCACCTAGATGGGACCTCCCCAACGTCGACCCTCAGTCGTAATGGTCTGCAGCCCAAGGTTGGCGGTCAATTCCCACCAAAGCGGGAAGGGTTGACCCGACCTTCAGGTACCGCCAGCGGTGGCTAAGGGCAAGTTTCCAAGGAAGCGTTGCACCCGATTACTACCAACGCGAGCCGCTATTGGCAGAGCCGGTCCCCTCACCCCACCACCCGCCCCGCCACCCCCCACAGCCTGTCCACCAGCACCCACACCAGGTGCCCGAAGGCCCAGGTGTAGGCCAGGGCTATAGCGCCCACCAGGGCCGAGCCGAGCAGCGCGAGCCCGTCGCGAAACATCCAGCCCAGGCACAGCAGCACCAGGCTGATGGCGGGCAGCACGTTGCCGAAGGGCAGCGGCAGAAAGATGACGAAGCCCTGCAGGGCGATCCACACGGCCCACAGCGGCCGGGTGCCCAGATCGCTGCAGGCGGGCAGGCGCTCGCGCAGGCGGCGCCCGGCCTGGCTGTAAAGCCAGGCCAGGCCGTGCAGGCAGCGGCGCGACCAGGTCTCGTCCAGGGTGGCTCGGGCCACGCGTTCGGGCAGCCAGCGGGGGCCGCTGGCCGCACCCTCGGTGCGGCCATCCCGGGGCCCGCCGGAGCGGGCCACCTGGCGCCAGTGCCACGCCATCGCAAAGATGGCAAAGCTCAGCGCCGTGCCCATGCCGTAGATGGGCACCACGCACAGCACGCTCACCACCAGCAGCACCACGGCGGCGGAATCCTCGCCGTGCAGGCGAAGCAGCTCGGCCAGGCTCAGCCGGGAGCAGCCGGCTGCGGCATCGAGGAAGACTTCAGGGCGCAGAGGTTGCACGCGATGCTTTCACGCCCGAAGCGGGCCAACTGGACAAGGATGTTCCTGTCGCGCAGGGATCCTAGCCAAAGGCAATGGGCCTGATGGCGACCCCACCATGGGCGCCCACGCACCCCCGATGCCAGCCTCGCTTCGTGCATGATCCGGTGCGCCGAGCCGCAGCGCGGCGGGCTTGCCCTGTCCTGCCCCGCCCTGCCCGGGCGGGTCCATTCGAACGTCCCCCACCCCTTCCCCGCTCGATCTGCCCATGCGACTGCTGCCGATACGCCCGCTGCCATTGGCCCACGCGCTGCGCCGCAGCGCAGCCGCCCTGGGCAGTGCCGCCACCCTCGCGCTGGCCATCCTCGTGAACCCGGCCAGCGCCCAGACCCTGCGCGTGGCCAGCGCCTTCGACCCGCAGACGATGGACCCGCACGCCATCGCACTGCTGTACCACACGCGCATCGTCAACCAGATCTACGACGCGCTGGTGCACCGCAACGAGGCCTTCAAGCTCGAGCCGGGCCTGGCCACGGGGTGGCAGATGACGAGCCCCACGAGCTGGCGCTTCCAGCTGCGCGCGGGCGTGAAGTTCCACGACGGCACGGCCTTCACGGCCGACGACGTGGTCTTCTCCATCCAGCGCATGCTCACCCCGCCCTCGCAGCGCAGCTTCCAGCTCAAGGGCGTGACGACCGCGCGCAAGGTGGACGAGCTGACGGTGGACCTGATCACGGAGGCGCCCGACGCGGTGCTGCCGGAAAAGCTCGCCTTCCTGGCCATCATGAGCCGCGCCTGGAGCGAGAAGCACGGGGTGCAGAAGGCGCAGGATTTCAACGGCAAGCAGGAGACGCACGCCGTGCGCCACGCCAACGGCACGGGGCCCTTCCGGCTGGAGCGCTACGAGCCCGACGTGCGCACGGTGCTCAAGCGCAACCCCGCCTGGTGGGGGGCGGCCGACAAGCGCAACGGCAACGTGCAGGAGGTGGTCTTCGTCTCGGTGAGGAGCGACGCCACGCGGCTCGCGGCGCTCGCCTCGGGTGAAGTCGACCTGGTGATGGACCCGCCCTACCAGGACGTGGCGCGGCTCAAGGCCGACACACGCATCGCGCTCACGCAGGTGCCCGACCTCGGCCAGCAGTACCTCACCTTCGACCAGGCGCGCGACGAGCTCGAGTTCAGCGACGTGAAGGGCCGCAACCCCTTCAAGGACCTGCGCGTGCGCCAGGCTGTCTACCACGCCATCAACGTGCCGCTGATCGTCGACAAGGTGCTGCGCAGCCAGGCGGTGCCCACGGGGGCCTTTCTCTCGCCGCTGGTGGAGGGCTCGCCCGCAGAGCTGGACCGTCGCCTGCCCTTCGACCCCGCGCGCGCGAAGAAGCTGCTGGCCGAGGCGGGCTACCCGAACGGCTTTGCGGTGACGCTGGACTGCGTGAACGTGGCCTGGCGCGAGAACGTGTGCCAGGCCGCTGCCGCAATGCTCACGCAGGTGGGCATCCGCACCACGCTGCGCTCGAGCCCCACGAACCAGTTCTTTCCGAAGCTCACGCAGGCCTCGGGCAGCTTCGTGGAGTTCGGCTGGAGCGCCAGCCCCGACGCCTGGGCCTCGCTCAACGGGCTGTTTCGCACCTACGACCGCTCGGGCCTGGGTTCCTTCAACGCGGGGCGCTACAGCAACCCGAAGCTCGACACGCTCATCGACAACATCCGCACCGAGCCCGACCTGACGCGCCGGCGCGCGATGGTGACCACCGCCTTGCGCCTCGTGGCCGAGGATCTGCCCTACATCCCGCTGTACCGCCGTACGCTGACCTGGGCCATGCAGCGCAAGGTGAGCGTGGTGCAGTGGCCCAACGACACGCTGGAGCTGAGGTGGGTGCGGGTGCGCTGATACCGGGCGCTGATGCCGGGCGTTGATACGAGGCCCTGAAGCCGGCCGATGAAGCAGCCCCCCGAGGGCCGGCCCTGCCGAGTGCCCGTGCTCAGGCGGCCGCGGAGGCCAGGCGCATCCGATCGGCTGCAGCGGGCACGAGCCGGCGCACCCCGGGCAGCAGCACCTCGCGCACGGCCTGGGCGGCCGCCTCCCAGGCGGCCTCGAAGAGCCGCTCGTGCTCGCCGCGCCGGCCCACCAGATGGATGGCGCGCTCGGCCGCAGGCGCGGCCAGCAGCCCCGCGCGCACCTGGCCCGCGTGCGCCGCGCCCTGCAGCAGGCAGCTTGGCGTGGTCAGCGCCCAGCCGAAGCCCGCGGCCACCATGGCCACGAGGGTGTCGGCGGTGTCCACCTCCAGGCGCGAGGTGGCGCGCACGGCCTGCCGGCGCAGCAGCGCCTCCACCTGCGTGCCCAGGTGCGAGCCGGCGTTGAAGCGCACCAGCGGTGCCGCGCCGGCCAGCTGGCGCAGCAGCGCGCGGTCGTAGCTCGCCGCTGCCGGCAAGCGCGAGGCGCGCGGCGTGAGCACGATGAAGGGCTCGGTGCAGACGAGCCTGTCCACGCAGGCCTCGAGCCCTTCGAAGGGGTCGGTGGTCACGACGATGTCGAATCCGCGCGTGAGCAGCTCTTCGCCCAGGCGTGGCGTGAGGCCGGTGCGCACGGCCAAGCGCGTCGTGCGGTGCAGCATGAGGGCGGTGAAGGCGGGCCCGCAGGTGGCGGCAAAGGAATCCACCAGCCCGATGGAGACCTCCGGCGCGATGCCCATGCTGGCCTCGAGCACCTGCGAGCGCAGCTGCGCCCCCTCGGCCAGCAGCGTGCGCCCGCGGTGCAGCAGCGTGAGGGCCGCGGGCGTGAGCTGCAGCGGCCGGCGTTTGCGGTCGAAGAGCACCACGCCCAGCTCCTCCTCGAGCTGCCGGATGCCCTGCGAGACGGCCGACTGCGTGGTGCCCAGCCGCACCGCCGCCGCGGTCATGTTGCGCTCCTCGGCGGTGGTGACGAAGGTGTGCAGCACCTGCAGGTCGATGGGCCGATGGCGCATGGTGCTGCGGGCTACGACAGGCTCTCGCCCAGGAAGCGCAGCCAGTTCTCACCCAGCACGGCGCGGATGCGGCGCTCGCTCCAGCCGCACTCGACCATCGCCTGCGTCAGGCGCGGATAGTCGGCCAGCGTCTCCATGCCGCGCACGAAGGGCGCGCAGCCGCGGCCGGGGTTGGCGCGGCGCGCGTAGCCCTTGTCCTGGCGCAGCCAATCGAAGAAGGCCTCGTCCTGGCCCTGGGTGAAGTCGGTGCCGATGCCCACGTTGGCCTCGCCGCACACGTCGATCACGTATTCGAACATCTCCACTCAATCGGCCAGCGTCGTGGCCGCGCCAGTCTTCATGAAGGGCGGGTAGGTGGCCACGCCGACGAAGCCGCCGCGCTCGACGATCTCGCGCAGCTGCTCGTCACTCTTGTTGCGCGGGTGGTCGAAGGCCCCGCGTGGGGCCACGTGGGTGTAGGCGCAGGGCCGGCTCGAGTGCGCGATCGCCTCCGAGGCGGTGCGCGCGCCCACGTGAGAGAGATCCACCAGCATGCCCAGGCGGTTCATGGCATCGATCACCTCGCGCCCGAAGCCCGACAGGCCGCCGTTGTGCGCCTCCCAGCAGCCCGAGCCCACGAGGTTTTGCGTGTTGTAGGTGAGCTGGATCACGCCCACGCCCATGTCCTTGAACAGCGGCAGCAGGTCCAGCCGATCCTCGATCGCGCTGGTGTTCTGCCAGCCCAGCAGGATGCCCACGCGGCCCGAGGCCTTGGCGCGGCGGATGTCCTCGGCGTTGCGCACCTGCACGATGAGGTCGGCATGGTCGACGAAGGCCTGCTTCCAGCGCGCCAGGTTGATCATCGTGTCGCGCAGCCCCTCCCAGATCGAGCAGGTGCAGTTGGCAGCCGTCAGGCCGCCGCGGTGCATGGCCTCGAAGACCTCGCGGCCCCACCGGGAGACGACGAGACCGTCGACGATGATGGAGGAAGTGTGCAGGGCGTGTGCGTCCATGGGCAGGGGTATCCGGTTTCGGGGTGGGGCGGTTCGGCGGGCGGGCGCAGCCGCTTCAGTGCGGGGGCGACGGCTCGGCAGCCGCGGCCGAGGCCTCGGCCAGGAAAGGCAGCACGAGTGCCAGCAGCTCCTGCGTGCGGGTCTCGGCGAAGAGGTGGCCGCCGCCATCGAGCAGCGCCAGCCGCGCACCGGCGATGCGCTCGGCCGCCTCCCGCGCATGCCAGCAGGGCATCACGAGATCGTCGCGGGCGCCCACCACGAGCGTGGGGCAGCGCAGCACCCCATAAAGCGGCCGCGCATCGAAGGCCAGGATCGCATCGAGCCGCGCCGCGATGCCCGGCGCATCCTGCGGCGCCAGCAGGGCCTGCTCGGCGAGGGCCTGGAAGCGCGCCGCATTCGCACGGCGGTACTCGGGCGGGTAGATCAGCAGGGCATTGAAGTGCACGTAGTGATCCGGCGGCATCGTGCGGGCAGCAGCCTTGCGCATGGCCTGCAGGGTCTGGAGCGACGCGTCGGCATGCGTCCAGGGCGCCGCCAGCACGAGCCGCTCGACACGCTCGGGGTGGCGGGCCGCCAGCGCGGTGGCCTTGCCGGTGCCGGTGGATACGCCGACCACGTGCGCGCGCTCGATGCCCGCGTGGTCCATCAGGGCCACGATGTCGTCGGACAGCTCCTGCATCGATTGGCCCTGGCGCGTGCGCTCGCTGCGCCCGGTGCCGCGCTGGTCGTAGCTGAGCACGCGATGGGAGCGGGCCAGGCCGCCCAGCCAGGCGGCCCGTGCCTCGGGCCCCGTGCCCTGCCCGGCCGTGAGGACCAGGGGCGGCCCCTGGCCCTCGATCTCGTAGTGGATCCGCACGCCCGCGACAACGGCTTCGGCCATGGATGCAGAACTCCTGGTGTGCGCGCCTGGCGCGCCGACGGCGCGCCGACTTCCCGCGGGCAGATCATCGCCGCCCAGGCGGCGCCGCGCCACCGGCTCGAACCCGGCCCCGGTGCGCCATCAGCGGCAAGCCACCCTACCATCAGATTTGCTGATGGTAGACCGATCCGGGGAGCAACCCGGATCGCGCAGGCGCGCGGCGCCGCCTAGCATCCAGGCTCCGCGACGTGCGGGAGTCCAGGCGGCGCAGGCCGCAGG
>JBJTVI010000144.1:0-2191 GCA_046081145.1 Rubrivivax sp. | reverse complement strand
CGTCTTCTACTACGGGGTGCTGGCCGACATCACGCCCCCCGTGGCACTGGCCGCCTATGCGGCCGCGGGCATGGCCGGGAGCGACCCCTTCCGCACCGGTAACACGGCCTTCCGGCTCGGGCTGGCCAAGGCCCTCGTGCCCTTCGTGTTCGTGTTCTCGCCGAGCCTGCTGATCGTGGCCAAGGGCTTCACGCCCTACGACTTCGCCGTCACCTTCATCGGCTGCATCCTGGGCATCACGCTCTTGGCCGCAGCGCTGTCGAAGTTCCTGCTCGTGGAGATGCGGCGCAGCGAGCAGTGGGTGTGCGGTGCGGCGGCGCTGCTCATGATCGCCCCGGGCCTGGTGCCCACCCTCGTGGGCATCGTGATCGCCAGCCCCGTGGTGCTGCGCCACGTGGTGGCGATGCGCCACGGCGGCTGAGGGCGCGCACCGCCCTCGGCTCAGTCGCCGCGGCCCAGTTCCTGCGCCCGCGCGCGGGCGGCCAGCAGTGCGCGCTCGAAGGCCTCGCCCACGCCGTCGGCCTGCATCGAGGTGATGGCCGCGTGCGTGGTGCCACCCTTGGAGGTGACGCGCGCACGCAGGGTTTCGGGCGGCTCGCCGGAGCTGGCCGACAGGGCCGCTGCCCCGGCGAAGGTCTGCTCGGCCAGCATGCGCGACTGCTCGGCCGACAGGCCCATGCGCGTGCCCGCACGCACCATCGCCTCGATGAAGAAGAAGACGTAGGCCGGCCCCGAGCCCGACAGCGCGGTCACGGCATCGAGGTCTTCCTCGCGCGGCACCCACAGCAGCTCGCCCGTGGGCCGCAGCACCGCTTCGACCTGCTCGCGCTCGGCCGCGCCCACTTCGGCTCGCGCGTAGAGCCCCGACACCCCGCGGCCGATGAGTGCCGGCGTGTTGGGCATGGCGCGCACCACGCGCGCGCTGCCGCTGGCGGCCACGAGCGCCTGGCTGCGAACGCCGGCCATGATGCTCAGTTGCAGCGCACCACGCACATGGGCGGCGCAGGGCGCCGCCGCCTGCGCGAAGACCTGCGGCTTGACCGCCCACACCACCAGGCCCGCCTGGGCCAGGGCCGGCCCGGCCTGGGCCAGCGCCTGGATGCCCAGCGTCTGGCGCAGCCGCTCGCGCGCATCGGGCTGCGGCTCCACGACGACGAAGCGCTCGGCCGGCGCACCGCCGCGGCGCAGCCCCGCGAGGATGGCCTGGGCCATGTTGCCGCCGCCGATGAAGGCCAGGATGGGGGTGGAATTCATCCGGCCAGTGTAGGCGCGCGGGGCTACAGTGGCGCCTGCATCACAGCCACCGGCGCCGCGCATGGGCAACTTCCTGTCCTACGTCCACCCCACGGCCGAGAGCCCCTGGGGCACCTACCTCTCGCAGGTCGACCGCGTGCTGCCCTACCTCGGGCCGCTGGCGCGCTGGGCCGACACGCTCAAGCGGCCCAAGCGCTCGCTCATCGTGGACGTGCCCATCGAGCTGGACGACGGCACGGTGGCGCACTTCGAGGGCTACCGCGTGCAGCACTCGCTCACGCGCGGCCCGGGCAAGGGCGGCGTGCGCTACCACCCCGACGTCACGCTCGAGGAGGTGATGGCCCTGGCCGCCTGGATGAGCATCAAGAACGCCGCCGTGAACCTGCCCTACGGCGGGGCCAAGGGCGGCATCCGCGTGGATCCCAAGCAGCTCTCCCGGCGCGAACTCGAGAAGCTCACGCGCCGCTACACGAGCGAGATCGGCATCATCATCGGCCCCAACCAGGACATCCCGGCCCCGGACGTCAACACCAACGCCCAGATCATGGCGTGGATGATGGACACCTACTCGATGAACGTGGGGGCCACGGCCACGGGCGTGGTGACCGGCAAGCCGGTGGAGCTGGGCGGCTCGCTCGGCCGTGTCAAGGCCACCGGGCGCGGCGTCTTCGTCACCGGGCGCGAGGCCGCGCGGCGCATCGCCCTGGCGCTGGACGGCGCGCGCGTGGCGGTGCAGGGCTTTGGCAACGTCGGCTCGGCTGCAGCCGAGCTCTTTCACCAGGCCGGCGCGCGCATTGTCGCGGCGCAGGACCACACCGGCACGGTCTTCAACGACCAGGGGCTGGACCTGGCCGAGCTCATGCCGCACGTGCGCGCCACGGGCGGCCTGGCGGGCTTTGCCGGCGCCGAGGCGATCCCCGAGGAGGCGTTCTGGGAT
>JBJTVI010000143.1:0-5828 GCA_046081145.1 Rubrivivax sp. | reverse complement strand
GGGGTCGCGGTGGCGCAGCGCGCGCGAGACGTTGGTCAGCCGCGTGCCGAAGGTGAAGACCTGCACCCGCACGTGCTGGCGTACCAGGCCATGCACGTAGTGCAGGAAGAGCCGCGCGTAGCGGTCCATCGAGCCGGAGATGTCCAGCAGCACGACAAGGGGCGGCAGCTCGCGCCGCGCGCGTGTGCGCACCGGCTCGAGCGCAAAGGGATGCCGGGCCATGCGCTGCAGCGTGCGCCGCAGGTCGATCGCGGTGCCGCCGGCATTGGCCTCGTGGCGACGCCGGCGCACCGGCTGCACGGGCGGGGGCAGCCGCTCGGCCAGGGCGCGCGCGAGCGCGTACTCGGCGGTGGTCATGGATTCGAAGTCGGCGCGCTGCAGCCGCTCGCGCTCGGAAAACGAGAAGGTGGTCTCGAAAGGCACCTCGTCGTGCCCGGCATCGGGCGCCGGCGGGCGAGGCGCCTTCTCCCGCGGGGCGCTCAACGCCTCCGTCAGGCGCTGCGCCTGCGCGGCGCGCTCCTTCTCGCCCCGGCCGGCCACCTTGGGCAGCATCAGGTACATCAGCCGCTCGAGCAGCTTGGGGTCGCGAAAGAAGGCATCGAAGGCGGCATCGAAGATCGCCTGCTGCTCGTGCCGGTCGAGCATCACGGCCGAGAGCGCCGCGCGCAGATCCTCGCGCCGCTCCACCCCCACGGCCTGCACCGCGGCGATGGCCGAGAGCACGCGGTCAGGCCCCACCTGCAACCCGGCGCGGCGCAGCACGCGGGCGAAGTGGACAAGGTTGTCGACGATCATCCGGCCAGCCGGCGCGGGTTCAGGCCGGAGCGCGCGGGGACGGACCGGCCGCAACTGGCCCGGCCGGCGCGGCCGCCGCAGCCACCCCGGGCGCTGCAGCCGCCGAGGCCGCCGGCGGCACCAGCAGCGCACGCGCCCGCAGCTCGTCCAGGATCTTCACCGTATCGCCGCCTTGCATGCGCACGATGTCGTCCTGGTACTTCAGCAGCACCCCGAGGGTGTCGTGGACGTTGGCCGGGTCCAGGCTGATGGCGTTGAGCGCCACGAGTGCGTTCGTCCAGTCGATGGTCTCGGCCACGCCCGGCGCCTTGAAGAGGTCAAGCGTGCGCATGCGCTGCACGAACTCCACCACCTGCCGCGAGAGCTGCTCGGCCGCACCGGGCGCCTTCAGGCGCACGATGTGCATCTCGCGCTCGACATCCGGGAAGTCCACCCATTGGTACAGGCACCGGCGCTTCAGCGCGTCGTGGATCTCGCGCGTGCGGTTGCTCGTGATGAGCACGATGGGCGGCGCGCTCGCGCGCACCGTGCCGAGCTCGGGGATCGTGAGCTGGTTCTCGGCCAGCACCTCGAGCAGGAAGGCGTCGAAGGGCTCGTCGGCGCGATCGAGCTCGTCGATCAGCAGCACCGGCGGGCGCTCCTGCGTGAGCGCGGCCAGCAGCGGGCGCTCGATGAGCATCTCGCGCGCGTAGAGGTCCTTCACGAGGCGGTCGTGGTCGACTTCATGCGCCGCCTCGGCCAGGCGTATCTCCACCATCTGCCGCGCCACGTTCCACTCGTAGGCGGTCTGCGCGACGTCCAGGCCTTCGTAGCACTGCAGGCGCAGCAGGCGCGCGCCCAGCCACGCCGAGAGCGCCTTGGCAAGCTCCGTCTTGCCCACGCCCGGCTCGCCCTCCAGGAAGAGCGGGCGGCGCAGCTTGAGCGCCAGGTACAGCACGGTGGCCAGACGCCGGTCGCACACGTACTGCTGCGCCGCCAGTCCGGAGACGACCTCGTCGACAGAGCCAGGCGGAGAAGATGGGGTGCTCATCGGGAGTCCAAAAAGAAAGACGGCGGCACGACCGCAGGCCGGTGCCGCCGTCGAGTCCGCACCCCGCCCGGGGTGCGGCTGGCCACAAGCTTAGCGCGCCAGCGCCGCCTCCACCGCGCGCGCCGCCATCACCGGCACCATGGCCGCGCGGTACTCGGCCGAAGCGTGCAGGTCGCCGTTCATCCCGGCGCTCGAGAGCTTGACCGCCTTGGCCGCGGCCGGCGTGAAGCTGGCGTTGAGCGCCGCCTCGATCTCGGTGGCCCGGAAGACGTGGCTGCGCGCGCCCGTCACGGCTACGCGAACGCCCCCGGCCGATTGGCTCACGAACACGCCCACCAGCGCAAAGCGCGAGGCCGGCTGCTTGAACTTCACGTAGGCCGCGCGCGTGGGCACCGGAAACTCCACTGCCGTCACCAGCTCGCCGGGCTGCAGCGCGGTCTCGTACAGGCCGGTGAAGAAGGCGTCGCCGGCGATCTTGCGGCGGTCGGTGTGCACGGTGGCGCCCAGGCCCACGACCGCGGACGGGTAGCAGGCGGCGGGGTCCGCGTTGGCGATCGACCCGCCCAGGGTGCCCATGTTGCGCACCATCTGGTCGCCGATCCCGCCGGCCAGGTCCGCCAGCGCGGGAATGGCCTTGAGCACGTCGGCCGAGGCGGCCACCGCCGCGTGCTTGGCCGTGGCACCGACGATCACGCGGCCGCCGTCGAGGGCGATGGCGGCCATCGGGGCGATGCCGGCGAGGTCCACGAGCGTCTCGCTCGAGGACAGCCGCAGCTTCATCGCCTGCACGAGGCTCTGCCCGCCGGCCAGGTAGCGGGCATCGCCCTGGCAGGCGGCCACCGCCGCGGAGATCGATTCGGGTCTCTGGTACTGGAAGGCATACATCTGGGTGAACTCCTCGTGTGCGGTTCTCAGGCCTGGCCGTGCGCGGCGCGCCAGATGCGCTCGCGCGTGGCGGGCATGGCGATGTCGCGGATGCCCAGGGCGTCCGTCAGCGCGTTGATGAAGGCCGGCGGCGAGCCGATGGCGCCGGCCTCGCCGCAACCCTTCACGCCCAGCGGGTTGTGCGTGCAAGGCGTGCAGGTGTGGTCGACCTGGAAACTCGGCAGGTCATCGGCGCGCGGCATGGCGTAGTCCATGTAGGAGCCCGTGAGCAGCTGCCCCGACTCGGGGTCGTACACGCAGCCCTCGAGCATCGCCTGCCCCAGGCCCTGCGCAATGCCGCCGTGCACCTGCCCCTCGACGATCATCGGGTTGATGATGTTGCCGAAGTCGTCCACCGCGGTGAACTTCTCCACCGTCGTCACTCCGGTATCGGGGTCGACCTCCACCTCGCAGACGTAGCTGCCGGAGGGGTAGGTGAAATTCGTGGGGTCGTAGAAGGCGTTCTCGTTGAGGCCCGGCTCGAGCTTGTCCAGCGGGTAGTTGTGCGGCACGTAGGCCGTGAGCGAGACGGCGCCGAAAGGCACCTTCTTGTCGGTGCCGGCCACCTTGAACTCGCCGTTCTCGAACTCGATATCGGTGTCGGCCGCCTCCAGCAGGTGCGAGGCGATCTTCTTGCCCTTGGCGATGATCTTGTCCACCGCCTTGACGATGGCCGTGCCACCCACGGCCAGCGAGCGGCTGCCGTAGGTGCCCATGCCGAATGGCACGCGGCCGGTGTCGCCGTGCACGATCTCCACGCTCTCCACCGGGATGCCGAGCTTGGCCGCCACCACCTGCGCAAAGGTGGTCTCGTGGCCCTGGCCGTGGCTGTGCGAGCCGGTGAAGACCGTGACGGTGCCGGTGGGATGCACCCGCACCTCGCCGGCCTCGAACAGGCCCGCGCGCGCCCCCAGGGCGCCTGCCACGTTGCTCGGGGCGATGCCGCAGGCCTCGATGTAGCAGCTGTAGCCGATGCCGCGCTTGCGGCCACGCGCCTCGGAACCTGCCTTGCGCGCCGCGTAGCCCTTGACATCGGCCAGCTCGATGGCGCGCTCGAGGTGCGCCGAGTAGTTGCCGGTGTCGTAGGTCAGGCCCACGGGCGTGGCATAGGGGAACTCGGTGATGAAGTTGCGGCGGCGGATGTCCGCCGGGTCCATCCCCATGTCGCGCGCGGCCGTCTCGACGATGCGCTCCACCAGGTAGGTGGCCTCGGGCCGGCCGGCTCCGCGGTAGGCATCCACCGGGGCCGTGTTCGTGAACACGGCCTTCACCTCGGCGTAGATGGCCGGCGTCTTGTACTGCCCGGCCAGCAGCGTGGCGTAGAGGATCGTGGGTACGCAGGAGGCAAAGGTGGAGAGGTAGGCCCCCATGTTGGCCACGGTCTTCACGCGCAGCGCCAGGAAGTTGCCCTGAGCGTCCATGGCCAGTTCGGCGGTGCTGAGGTGGTCGCGACCGTGCGCGTCGTTGAGGAAGGACTCGCTGCGCTCGGCCGTCCACTTGATGGGCCGGCCCACGCGCTTGCTCGCCCACACCAGCGCCGTCTCCTCGCCGTACAGGAAGATCTTGGAGCCGAAGCCGCCGCCCACGTCCGGGGCGATCACGCGCATCTTGCTCTCGGGAATGCCGAGCACGAAGGCGCACATCAGCAGCCGCTCGACGTGAGGGTTCTGGTTGGCCACGTACAGCGTGTAGCTGTCATCGTGCCGCGTGTAGGAGGCGTTGGCCGCACGCGGCTCCATCGCGTTGGGGATGAGCCGGTTGTTGGCAAAGCTCAGCGTCGTGACCTTGTGCGCCTGGGCGAACGCCGCCTCCACCGCAGCCTTGTCGCCGTGGCCCCAGTCGTAGCAGACGTTGTTGGCCACATCGTCGTGCACCGCCGTGCCGGCGGACTCCACGCCAGCCAGGTCGATCACCGCGGGCAGCACCTCGTAGTCGACGGCGATGAGTTCGGCCGCATCCTTGGCCTGCAGCGCGGTGTCGGCCACGACGAGCGCCACGGGGTCGCCCACGTGGCGCACCTTGCCATGCGCGAGAACCGGGTGGGGTGGCTCCTTCATGGGGCTGCCATCCTTGCTGTGGATGAGCCAGCCGCAGGGCAGGCCGCCCACCTTGGCCGCGGCCAGATCCTCCCCCGTGAAGATGGCGTGCACGCCCGGGGCGGCCTGTGCGGCGGCGAGATCGATCGAGCGGATGCGCGCGTGCGCGTGCGGGCTGCGCAGGAAGACGCCGTAGGTCTGCCCGGGCAGCACCACGTCGTCTGTGTACTGGCCCGCGCCGGTGAGAAAGCGCGCATCCTCGCGCCGCTGCATCGGCTTGCCGATGGGCGAATTGGACATGTCGGTCATGGGTGTGCTCCAGTCCGGTGAATCAGGCGGCGGCGCCGACCTTGCCGCTCTGGCAAAGCTGGATGGCGCGCACGATGTTGTGGTAGCCGGTGCAGCGGCAGATGTTGCCCTCCAGGCCCTCGCGGATCTCCTGTTCGGTGGCGCCGGGCTTGTCGGCCAGCAGCTGCACGCCCGACATCACCATGCCCGGGGTGCAGAAGCCGCACTGCAGGCCGTGGCACTCGCGGAAGGCGGCCTGCATCGGATGCAGCTCGCCCGCCGGCGCGAGCCCCTCGATCGTGGTGATGTCGGCGCCCTGCGCCTGCACCGCCAGCATCGAGCAGGCCTTCACGGCCCGGCCGTTGAGGTGCACGGTGCAGGCACCGCACTGCGCGGTGTCGCAGCCCACGTGCGTGCCCGTGAGCTGCAGCTGCTCACGGATGAGCTGCACCAGCAGCGTCCGGGGATCGACGTTCACCGACACGGCGCGGCCGTTGACGGTCAGGGACAGGGCAACGCTCACATGAGTCTCCTTGGAGGCCAGCGAAAGACGCCGCCGCCCGGGCGGGACGCCGGCACCCGCCAATCTTCACGGGGCGGGGGGGGTCGGCGGACGCGGGCTTACCCTGATCGCGCTTGCGCCTGCGCAATCCCTGCACCGCCTGCGGCACCCCGCTCAGGCGGCGCAGGAGCGAAAGCCGCAGAAGAGCTCGTCGCGCGCCGGGCCGACGAAGACCCGCCCGCGCAGTTGCCGG
>JBJTVI010000142.1:0-7673 GCA_046081145.1 Rubrivivax sp. | reverse complement strand
TGGCCAACCGCCTGAGCGCCGCGGGGCGGCGCGTGCTGCTGCTGGAGGCGGGGGGGTCGGATCGGAACTTCTGGATCCACCTGCCGGTGGGTTACTTCAAGACCATCTACGACCCGCGCTTCTCGCGGCTGTTCGATACCGAGCCCTCGGAGGGTTCGGGCGGGCGCAACATCGTGTGGCCACGCGGCCGCGTGGTGGGGGGCTCCTCCTCCATCAACGGGCTCGTCTACATCCGCGGCCAGCACGAGGACTATGCCGACTGGGTGCGCAGCGGCGCCGCGGGGTGGGACTACGCCAGCGTGCTGCCCTTCTTTCGCCGCTCCGAGCGCTACGAGGGCGGGGCCAGCGAGTTCCATGGCGCCCAGGGCGAGCTCGGCGTATCCGACCTGCGCAACGACCACCCCTGCTGCGAGGCCTGGGTGCAGGCGGGCATGCAGGCCGGGCTGCCGCGTAACCCCGACTTCAACGCGCACTCCGACTTCGGCGTGGGCGCCTACCAGCTCTCCATCCAGGGGGGCTGGCGCTGCAGCGCGGCCCGCGCCTTCCTGCGACCGGCGCTCGCGCGGCCGAACCTGCGGCTCGAGCGGCGTGCGCAGGCCTCACGCGTGCTCTTCGAGCACGGCCGCGCCGTGGGCGTGCAATGGGTGCAGGGCGGCCAGCTGCACCAGGCGCGCTCGCAAGGCGATGTGATCCTCAGCGCCGGTGCCCTGCAGTCGCCGCAGCTGCTGCAGCTCTCGGGCATCGGGCCGGCGGCGCTGCTGCGCCGGCACGGCATCGCCGTGCAGGTGGACGCCCCGGATGTCGGCCAGAACCTGCAGGACCACTACCAGGCCCGCGTGATCGTGCGCCTCAAGCGCAAGGTCTCGCTCAACAACCAGGTGCGCAACCCCCTCTCGCTGGCCAGGATGGGGCTGCAGTGGTTGCTCGCCGACCGCGGGCCGCTCACGGTGGGCGCGGGCCAGGTGGGCGGCTTCGCGCGCACCGACCAGGCACGCGACGCTCGCGCCGACGTGCAATTCAACGTGATGCCGCTTTCGGTGGACAAGCCCGGCGACCCGTTGCACGACTACCCCGGCTTCAGCGCCTCGGTGTGCCAGTGCCGGCCGCTGTCGCGCGGGAGCGTGCAGATCCGCTCGGGCGACCCCTTCGAGCAGCCGCGCATCGAGCCGCGCTACTTCAGCGAGCAGCTGGACCGCCAGACGATGGTCTCAGGACTGCAGTGGCTGCGCGAAATCTACGCCCAGCGCGCCTTTCGCGATCTGTGGGATGTCGAGACGATGCCCGGCACCGGCGTGGCCACGCGCGAGCAGCTCTGGGAGTTCGCGCGCAGCCGCGGCGGCACGGTGTTCCACCCGGTGGGAACCTGCCGCATGGGCAGCGACGCAGCGGCCGTGCTCGACCCGCAGCTGCGCGTGCGCGGCGTGGAAGGCCTGCGCGTGATCGACGCCTCGGCCATGCCCACCCTGATCTCGGCCAACACCAACGCCGCCTCCATCATGGTGGGCGAGCGCGGAGCGGCGTTTCTGCTGCAGGGGTGAGCGGGAGAGCCAGGGCCCAAACCGAGGCCCAGGCCGGCTGAGCGACTGCGGCAGCGGCCAGTCGCCGAACCGCTCGGTCAAAGCGACCACCTCAGCCCCGTCATGAGCCCGCGCCCCGGCAAGGGCGACCGCGCGCGCACGGTGCCGACGGTGCTGGCGCTGTAGGCCAGGGTGTTGCCGATGTTGTGCAGCCTCACGAAGAGCAACGCCACGCGCTCGCGGAGGTTGAGCACGCGGCTCGCCGACAGGTTCAAAAGGGTCCAGCCCGCGGTCGGGGTGTCGGTGGCGGGCACGCGGGTCTGGTCGCCGGCATGCTGAACCTCGGCGCGCGCGGTCCACGCGCCTTGCGTCACGTTCACCCCCAGGGTGGCGCGCAGCGGGGCCAGGCGCGGCAAGGCTTCACCGTTGTCCACGTTCGTGCCCCACACGAGGTCGAGCCTGGCGTCAAGGTCGACGCTGCGCGCGCCCTCTTGCGCACGCCAGTTGCCCTCCAGCTCCAGGCCGTGGAGCCGCGCCTGAACCCCGCGAAAGGCGTACACCGGAAAGCGCCCCCCCTGCTCGTCGACATAGTCAAGCTCACCCGTGGCCTGCAGAGCGATATAGCGGGCGAAGCGGCCCTCGAAGACACTGACCTTGACCCGGTTCGCACCTTCGCGCCAGCCCACTGCCAGGTCGAGATGGCGTCCGCGCTCCAGGGCCTGCTGCGGATCCCCGCGCTCGTACGCGCGGGTGGCGGCGTGCACACCGTTGGCGTAGAGCTCGTAGCTCGTCGGTGCCCGCTCCGTGTAGGACCCGTTCGACGACACCTGCCACCTCAGGCCCAGGTTCAGCGAGCCGCCGATCGATGCGCTGGGTGGCGCAAGGCTGCGCGCCTGCGCCGGCCCAAAGCGGGCGCCCGCGCCCCCGGCATCGCCTTCGGAGCTGACCCGTGCCTGTTCGCCGCGCACACCCGCGCTGAGATGGCTGCCGTTGTTCCAGCTCCAGCGCTCCAGCAGGAACGCGGCAGCTTGCCGTGTGCGCGTCGAAGGCACGAAGGCCTCCGCGCCCAGCGCGGAGAGCCGCGAAGACTCGAGCTGAAGCCCGGCCGTGCCCTCCAGGCGCGCCCCCCCGAAGGACAGCGCCTGGTGCAGCGCCTCCACCCGCGCATCCGTGCCGCGGGTCTGGAAGGTGGTGCCGATGGATCCGTCGCCCGCGATCTCCTGGTGCTGGTAGTCGGTGTGGGCCGCCTGTGCGCGAAGTGTGGTGATGAACCCGCCTGCCATGCGCACCTCACCGGCCAGGGCCAGCTTGTCGCGGCGCATCCGGATGGTGACGTCGTCCTCGGCCACGATGCCGTAGTCGTTGCGGTAGGTGTCGATGCTCGCGCCGAGGTGGCCGTGGTCCCAGACGAACGAGGAGCCGAGCGCACCGCCCTGAGCGCGGCTGGCAGAGTTGACGATGCGGGTGCCGCGCTGCGTGCCGCCCTCATCCATCGGCCGGTCGAAGGCCGGCACACGCAAGTCATCCGTGCTGCGGCCAAAGGCATCGGCGTGCCAGGCGAACCCTTGGCTGCCGGCTTCGAGAAGTGCGGACGCGCCACGTTCACCGGCCGCGCCACCCAGGCGCGTCTCGAGCACCCCGGTCACGCCCTCGATGCGCGCCTTCGGAATGCGGTTGTCGATCGCGTTGACCACGCCCCCCACCGCGCTGCCACCATAGAGCAGCGCCGCCGGCCCGCGCAGCACCTCGATGCGCTCGACCACGAGCGGGTCGATCGGCACGGCATGGTCAAAGCTCAGGCCGGAGGCATCGACGGACGCACCGCCATTGGCGAGCACCCGGATGCGGTCTCCGTCCTGCCCACGGATGACGGGCCGGTTGGCGTTCGGCCCGAAGTAGCTGGCCGCCACCCCGGGCAGGCCGTCCAGCGTCTCCCCCAGCGAACTGCCGCGGCGCAGCACCAGGCCCGGGCCCGTCAGCACCGACGCGGGTATCGCCACATCCCCGCTGCGCAGCGGGTTGCCGGTGACGATGATGGGTTCCACGTTCTGCTGCGCCCACACCGGTGCAGCGGCGGCCATCAGGGCCGCCCATAAGTGAGTCTTCATGCACGAGTCCTCGCCGGCCCATGCGGCCGGCATCCAGCAAGGAAGTACCGGCAGCGCGAACGCGCCGGCCACGACTGGAGGCGCTCAGGCCCGCGGTGGTCCGCGTGCCTCGAAGGCCCGCGAGGCGAGGCCCGGTGCGAGGCAGGGTGGTGGCGCCGTCAGCAACTAGGCTGCAGGCGGAACCACGACAAGAGGAGCCGGGCCCCCGCCTGCTGCCTGCCCGCTCAGCAGGTGGTCCACCAGTTGGCACGCCTGCGTGCCCGCCTGGTGCCCCCAGGCGCCGTGGTCGTCGACCGCCGGCGCGGCCGCGTCGTCAGGCAGATGCGCGTGGCCGATCGAATGCGCCAGCGCCGTCCATTGCCCCAGCACCAGCGCGAGCAGAGCCACCGCGATGAGGCGGCGTGCCGTGTGGCGTGGGGTAGGGGCGTGCATCGGCTGGAGGCGTCTGTTCGACATTGTGACCAGGATCAGGATTCGGACCCCATCCCGCCCCGCCGGGGGCGTACGCGTCCAGGGTGTTTGCGGTCTACCCGTCGCGCAAGCACCTCACGCCCAAGGTGCGCGTGCTCATCGATTTTCTGGTCGAGGGGGTCAAAGTTCGATCGGCGCGGCCCGGGCTGGTCGCATAACGTATCGCGTGCAACGTGTAGGTCGTCATCGTCAGCTTCTCGTTGATGATTCTGCTTGATCGCGTCACTGCCGCTTCAAGCCCACGAATTCCGATAGCCCGATACCCGGCCCGGCTCGCGATACGCGCAGCGCAGCCACGGTTGGGGCGGCGCAGCGTCAGTCCGCGATCGCCTGATACACCAGCTGCCGGATCAGCCGCCGGTACTGCGAGCGGCTGGCCCCCGGTCGCTGCGTGAGGTAGACCACCGCCAGCTGCTCCTTCGGGTCGACCCAGAAGTAGGTGCCGCCGGTGCCGGCCCAGGTGATCTCGCCCACCGAGCCCGGCAGGCCGGCGCCGTCGGCCGTGCGCACGCCCACACCCAGGCCATGCGAGTAGCCGGCGGTGCCCAGCGCGGCCAGGCTGGCCGCCATCGGGTTGCCGATGCGCGAGTCGATGTGGTCAGACGCCATCAGCTGCACCGACGTGCGGCTGAGCACGCGCACGCCGTCGAGCGTGCCGCCATTGAGCAGCATCTGCGTGAAGCGCATGTAGTCGGCCAGAGTCGAGACGCTGCCGGCGCCGCCGGAGTCGAAAGCCGGCTCGGTGGCCAGCGTGTCCAGCCCGTGCAGGTCGGGCTTGCTGCCGTCGGCAGGATCGACGGCGAAGGGTTGCGCCAGCCGCGAGCGCCGCGACGCGTCGACCCAGAACGCGGTGTCGGCCATCTTCAGCGGCGCCCACAGGCGCTCGCGCATCGCCACCGACAGGCGCTGGCCGGTGATGGCCTCGATCACCGCGCCCAGCAGGTCGGTCGACAGCCCGTACTCGAAGGTGGTGCCTGGCTGCGCCATCAACGGCGACCTGGCCAGCCCGTCGACGAACTGCGCGCGCGTCAGCTTGAACGGCGCCAGCTCCAGGCCGTTGGCCTTGTAGGCCTCGTGCACCGGCTTGTTGGGCGAGCGCTCGCCGTAGGTGAGGCCCGAGGTGTGGCGCATGAGGTCGAGGATGGTGATGTCGCGCTCGGCGCTCACCAGCCGAAAGCCGGTGGCCCCGGTGGTTGCATCCCGTTGCGGCACACTGACCTGCAGGGTCTTGAGCGGCGGCAGGTAACGCGACACCGGGTCGGTCAGCTGCAGCCGCCCTTCTTCCATCAGCGTCAGCGCTGTGGCCACGACCATCGCCTTGGTCATCGAATACATGCGGAAGATCGAGTCGCGCGCCATGGGCGCGCCGCTGGACGGGTCCTGCACGCCGCCGACGAAGGTGTGCACCAGGCGCCCATTGCGCGCGATGCCGATCACCGCGCCGGGCAGGCGCTTCTCGGCGATCTCCTTGGCCATCGCGGCATCCAGCCGCGCCAGCCGCTCGGGCGAGAAGCCCGTGTCTTGTGCGCGGGCGGGCGAGAGCGACGCGGTGTCGGCGTGCAGCGCCCCCCATCCCCGGGTCGGCTGCGCAGATGGCGCATGGGCACAGCCGGCGACGGCCAGCGCCAGGCACAGGGCAGCCAGTGGGCGGTGGCGGCGCAGCGCCGGCGTGTGGATCGGGGGCATGGGCGGGTCTCCTGCGGGCGTCGTGCGCCGCTGTTCGGGCCCGCCAATGCGGGCGGGGTGGCTGCTCGGCTGCCCATGGGCAGCCGGACCGGACTCATCCGGCCCGGCCGCGCCGTGGTGCGCAGAGGTCTGTGCGATTGTGGGCAGGTGCGGCGCAAAGCGTCAACGGCCTGGGCCACCCGCCACCAGCCACCTCCACGCTGCATAGGCAACCACCGCCCAGACGACCACGATCAGCGCCGCTCCGGCATAGCTCGCAGGCCGCTTGCCCTTCTCCGCCATCCACGCATCGGCGCGCACGCGGCTCTCCACGAGAACGCGGGGCGGAAGAAGCCGGACGGCCAGCCAGATCAACCCGGGCAGCAGCAATGCGTCATCGAGGTAGCCCAGCACAGGAATGAAGTCCGGGATCAGGTCGATGGGGCTGAACGCATAGGTGACCACGCATACGCACAAGGCCTTGACCAGCACTGGTGTGGTGGGGCTTCGCCACGCGAACCAGAGCGTCACCGAGTCGCGCTTGATGCGGTACGCCCAGGCGCGGATCGTCCGAAAGATCTGCATGGTCAATGAAAGTCTTGCACATCCTTCGAAGGCTTCTTCGACCACCAGGGGTGCGATGGGGGGCTGGTAGCATCCCCGCGATGAGCACGGCACCCCCTGCTGCGGCCCCCCACCGACTGACGGCCGAGGTCCTTCGCACGGAGGCCCAGCTGCGGGCCCTGATCGGCGAGCCCGCGCCGCTCACCTGCGCCAAGGTCAGCGACCGACTCAACGAGATGACGCGCCGGTTCGTCGAGCGCTCGCCCTTCGTCTGCCTGGCCACCAGCGATGCCGCCGGGGCCTGCGACCTCAGCCCGCGGGGTGACCCGGCCGGCTTCGTGCGCATCCTCGACGAGCGCACCCTGCTGATCCCCGAGCGGCCGGGCAACCGGCTCGCGGACTCACTGCGCAACATCGTTGCCAACCCGCAGGTCGGGCTGCTGTTCATCGTCCCGGGCGTGACCGACACCTTCCGCGTCAATGGGCGCGCGACGATCACCACCGATGCCTCGCTGCTGGCCGACAGCGCCATCGAAGGCAAGGTGCCGAGGCTCGGTGTGCTGGTGGACATCGACGAGGCCTACACGCAGTGCTCGAAGGCTTTCCTGCGCTCGCAGCTGTGGGATCCGCAGCGCTTCGTCGATCCGGCCTCCATGCCGACCAGCGGGCAGGTCCACCGCGCGATCCAGGGCGAGCGGTTCGACGCCGAGGCGTACGACCGCGAGCGCGCGGAGCGCTATCGGCAGCGCGTGGGCTTCTACTGAGGCAGTGCCCCGCGGGCGTTGGGCGGACTGGGCCGGGGTGAGGTGGCCGGTCGACACCGCTTGCCACAAACCGTGCACACCGACCTTCAGTGCATGGTCGGCGCCTCCGGCGGCTGCGAGAACAACTTGGCCGCGCGGCCCTTGATCTCGAGCAGCTCGTCCGGGGTCACGCTGTAGCGGCCGGACATGCGGTCCACGCGCACGCCGAACTCGACGTCGCGGCCGCCGCTCGTTCGGCCATCAAAGCCAATTACCATATGACCCGTATTAAACGTATGGGTGACCCATATGAAGACCACGGTCGAACTGCCAGACGACCTTCTGGCGCGCAGCAAGGCTGTTGCGCGGCGCGAAAACTCCACGCTCAAGGCGCTGATCGAAGAGGGCCTGCACCTGGCGCTGCGGGCGCGCAAGCGCAAGCCTGCCGCGCCTTTTGCCGTGCAGCCTTTCCCGGGGGACGGCTTGTCGCCGGAGTTCGCAGGTGCCGCCTGGCAGACGATTCGCGACGAGATCTACCGTGATCGCGGTTGATACCAACATCCTGGTCTATGCGCACCGCGCGGACTCCCCCTTTCACGACCGTG
>JBJTVI010000141.1:0-3793 GCA_046081145.1 Rubrivivax sp. | reverse complement strand
TCGGCCACGGGCTGGCCCAGCAGTTCGCGCGGCAGGTTCTGCTCGTAGCGGCCGTGGCCGGTCTCGTGTACCGTGCCCATCAGGCTTCCGAGGAACTCGTCGTCGCGGAAGCGCGTGGTCATGCGTACGTCCTCGGGCACGCCGCCGCAGAACGGGTGCGTGGAGACGTCGAGCCGGCCGCCGTCGAAGTCGAAGCCCAGCAGCTTCATCACCGCCTCGCACAGGGCGCGCTGCTTGGCCACCGGGAACGGGCCCTGCGGCTGCACCACGGTCTCGCCCGCCTGGCGCTCGATGACGCGGTCGATGAGCCCCGGCAGCCACTGCCGCACCTCGCCGAAGACGCGGTCGACCTGGGCGCAGGTCATGCCGGGCTCGAAGCGGTCCATCAGCGCGTCGTACTTGCGCACGCCCATCAGCTGGCTCAGCAGCTCGGCCTCGCGGCGGGCGTTGTTCAGCACGGGGCGGAAGTTCTCCACGAAGCCGGCCCAGTCGTTGGCGGGCCGCTGCCTGCGCCAGGCGTGCTCGCAGCGCGAGGTCGCCATCTGCTGCTCCTGCACCAGCGATTCGGGCAGCGCATTGCTGGCGCGCCACTGGCGGTGCATCTCGCGCAGGTTGGCTCGCTGCAGGTCCGACAGCGGCTCCTGCTCGGCGCGCTGCAGTTGCCCGGGCAGCCCGGGGTCGGTGCGCATGCGGTGCAGCAGCGCCGCCATCTCGGCCAGCGCGGCGGCGCGCGCCTCGTTGCCCTTGGGTGGCATGTTGGCGGCCTGGTCCCAGCCGGCGATGCTCTGCAGGTGGCCCAGGCGGTGCAGGCGCGACCAGGTGCCGGCCAGCTCGTCGTAAGTGGGGGTGGCGGTGCTGCTCATGGCGTCGTGAGGGGAAGGCGGGTCGCGGGCGATTGTGCGGCGTTCACAGCTGCAGCGCCCCTGGGAAGAACCACATCGCCCCGCCCACGTAGAACAGGTAGCGCAGGAACTTGCCCACGGCCATGTAGATCGTGCAGGGCCAGAAGGGCAGCTTCAGCCAGCCGGCCACCGCGCACAGCGGATCGCCCACCACGGGCAGCCAGCTCAGCAGGCAGGCCGGCGGACCCCACTTGCGCAGCCAGGCCAGCGCGCGCGCGGTGCTGGGCCTGGGCTTGGCGATCTGCTCGTAGGCGACCTCGGCGCCGTAACCCATCCAGTAGCTGATGCAGCCGCCGAGCGTGTTGCCGGCCGTGGCCACCAGGATGGCAGGCCAGAACAGATCGGGCGCCACCTTCACCAGGCCGAAGACCACGGGCACGCTGGCCATGGGCAGCAGCGTGGCCGACACCAGCGACACCACGAACACCGTGCTCAGCCCGTACTGGGGCAGGGCCATCGCGGCCAGGATCGAGTGCAGCCAGGCTTCCATGAGTTGCGGCCCATTATGGGCAGGGCGGCCAAGTCCTCAGCGGGGCAGCGGGCGGGGCTGCCCCTGGGCGTCGATGGCCACGTAGGTGAGGTCGGCCTCGGTCACCTTCACCACCTGCAGCTGGCTGGGGTTGCGCTCGGCGATCACGGTCACGTGCACCGAGATGCTGGTGGTGCCGATGCGCGTGATGCGGGCATAGAAGCTCAGCAGGTCGCCCAGGCTCACCGGCTGCTTGAACACGAACTGGTTGACCGCCACGGTGGCGATGCGCCCGCGCGCCACGCGCGCCGGCAGCACCGAACCCGCCAGGTCCACCTGGGCCATGATCCAGCCGCCGAAGATGTCGCCGTTGGCATTGACGTCGGCCGGCAGCGGGATGACGCGCAGCACGAGCTGGCTGCCGTCTTCCAGCTGTGGGGGCGCCAGCATGGGCGTGCCGGCCGTATCGGGCTGGGCGGGGGCGGTGTGGGCTGGGCTCAAGGCGCGGGCTCCGGCGGCCGGGCGCGGCGACAATGCGCGCCCGATGACTGTGCCTTCCACTGTAGCTGCCGCGGCGCCCGGCGAGCGCCGTTCCGACTGGGGCACGCTGGCCCGCCTGCTGCCCTACCTGTGGCGCTACCGCTGGCGCGTGGGTGCGGCGCTGGCGTTCCTGCTGGCGGCCAAGGGCGCCAACGTCGGCGTGCCGGTGCTGCTGAAGGAGCTGGTGGACGCGCTGGCCATCAAGTCTGGGCAGGCGATGGCGCTGCTGGTGGTGCCGGCGGGGCTGATCGCCGCCTACGGCCTGCTGCGCCTGAGCACCAGCCTGTTCACCGAGCTGCGCGAGCTGATCTTCGCCAAGGCCACCGAAGGCACGGCGCGCAGCATCAGCCTGCAGGTGTTCCGCCATCTGCACGCCCTGAGCCTGCGCTTCCACCTCGAGCGCCAGACCGGCGGCATGACGCGCGACATCGAGCGCGGCACGCGGGCCGTGCACTCGCTGATCAGCTACTCGCTTTACAGCATCTTCCCCACCCTGGTGGAGGTGGTGATGGTGCTGACGCTGCTGGCCGTGAAGTTCGATGCCGCGTTCGCGTGGATCACCGCCGGCGCGCTGGTGGCCTACGTGAGCTTCACGGTGTCGGTGACCGAGTGGCGCACCAAGTTCCGCCGTGAGATGAACGAGCTCGACAGCAGCGCGCACACGCGGGCCATCGACTCGCTGCTGAACTACGAGACGGTGAAATACTTTGGCAACGAGGACTTCGAGGCGAAGCGCTACGACGAGAACCTGGAGCGCCTGCGCCGCGCCGTGCTGAAGAGCCAGACCACGCTGTCGCTGCTCAACACCGGGCAGCAGCTCATCATCGCCGCGGCGCTGATCGCGATGCTGTGGCGGGCCACGCAGGGCGTGGTCGAGGGCCGGCTGACGCTGGGCGACCTGGTGATGATCAACGCCTTCATGATCCAGCTGTACATCCCGCTGAACTTCCTGGGCGTGATGTACCGCGAGATCAGGCAGAGCCTGACGGACCTGGACAAGATGTTCGGGCTGATGGAGAAGCACCGCGAGGTGGACGACAGGCCCGGCGCGCAGGCGCTGCAGGTGCGCGAGGGCGTGGTGCGTTTCGAGGGCGTGGGCTTCGCCTACGACCCCGCCAGGCCCATCCTGCACGACATGAGCTTAGAGATCCCGGCAGGAAAGACGGTGGCGGTGGTGGGCCCCAGCGGCGCCGGCAAGAGCACGCTGGCGCGGCTGCTGTTCCGCTTCTACGACGTCGGCAGCGGCCGCATCAACATCGACGGGCAGGACATCCGGCAGGTCACCCAATCCAGCCTGCGCGCCGCCGTCGGCATCGTGCCGCAGGACACGGTGCTGTTCAACGACACGGTGCACTACAACATCGCCTACGGCCGGCCCGGCGCCACGCGCGAGGAGGTCGAGGCCGCCGCCCGGGCCGCCCACATCCACGACTTCATCGCCGCCACGCCCAAGGGCTACGAGACGATGGTGGGTGAGCGCGGCCTCAAGCTCAGCGGCGGCGAGAAGCAGCGCGTGGCGATCGCCCGCACGCTGCTGAAGAACCCTCCCATCCTGATCTTCGACGAGGCCACCTCGGCGCTGGACAGCGCCAACGAGCGCGCCATCCAGGCCGAACTGCGCGCCGCGGCCGAGGGCAAGACGGCGCTGGTGATCGCGCACCGGCTGAGCACGGTGGTGGATGCGCACGAGATCGTCGTGCTCGAGGCCGGCCGCGTGGTGGAGCGCGGGCCGCACGCGGAGCTCTTGGCTCGCGGTGGGCGCTATGCGCAGATGTGGCGTCTGCAGCAGAGCGTGCACGGGATCTAGCGGGCGGCCGCTTGGCTTCGGCGCGCTGGACGAGGCCACGGTCCCGTGGAGTTCGGCCCGAACTTCTTTACGAAG
>JBJTVI010000140.1:0-10289 GCA_046081145.1 Rubrivivax sp. | reverse complement strand
ATCTCCAGGCCCGCCGGGATGATGCCGGCGGCGATGACGGCAGCCACCGCGTCGCCGGCCTTGCGCACGTCGTCGAAGCTGGCCATGATGCAGCGCGCCAACTGCGGCTTGGGCGTGAGCCTGACCACCACCTCGGTGGTCACGGCCAGCCTGCCCTCGCTGCCCACGACGACGGCCAGCAGGTCCAGGCCCGGTGCGTCGAGCGCCAGCGAGCCGAACTCCAGCGGCTCGCCCTCGGCCGTGTAGCCGCGCACGCGCAGCACGTTGTGCAGCGTCAGCCCGTACTTCAGGCAGTGCACGCCGCCGGAGTTCTCCGCCACGTTGCCGCCGATCGTGCAGGCGATCTGGCTGCTGGGGTCGGGGGCGTAATACAGACCGTGGGGTGCCGCCGCTTCACTGATCGCGAGGTTTCTCACGCCGCACTGCACGACGGCGGTGCGGCTGGCCGGATCGACCTTCAGGATCTTGTTGAACCGGGCCAGCGAAAGCGTCACGCCCTGCGCATGCGGCAGCGCCCCGCCCGAAAGCCCCGTGCCCGCGCCGCGCGCCACCACCGGCACGCCCAGCGCGTGGCAGGCCTGGAGCACGGCGGCCACCTGGGTCTCGGTCTCGGGCAGCGCCACCACGAGCGGGCGCTCGCGATAGGCGGTCAGGCCGTCGCACTCGTAAGGGGTGGTGTCCTCGCCGTGCCACAGCAGCGCATGCGCGGGCAGCACGGCCGACAACGCCGCCACGACCTCGCGCTGGCGGGTGGTGGTCTCGTGGGCGGAGGCGGGAAGGGGTGCGTTCATGGGCTGCGCACTGTAGCGCCATGCCGGCCGCACCGCGTGCGGCCGGACCACCACCCCAGGCTCATGTCTGCCTGGGGCGCCGCGTGCGCGGGGCCCGGCGCCCGGCCGCCGAGCCGGCGGCAGGCTTCTCGGCGCCCGCCGGCGCGGCCCCGGCAGTGCCCCCGGCGGCCCGCGTGGCCGCCCCGGCAATCTGCCCGGCGGCGCTGCGCGCGGCCTCCACCGGCCCCTCCTTCATGGCCTGGGCCGCCAGCTGCGTGAACTGCTGCGTGAGCGCCCCCCACCACTGCATCGGATCGACCATCGGCGTGCCCGCGCCGGTGGGGTCGCGGGTGCTCCCCGCCGCAGCGGCCTTCGCGCCCCGGGCGCGCGCGGCGCGGCCTCCCGCGCGGGGGTTGGCGCCCTCTTGTCCGGCCGGGGCCGAGGCCCTGGAGGCGGTGCCGAAGGGCGCCGCCTGCTGCGCGGCGGCGCGCGCGGGCGCCGGCTCGGGCACACGCGCCTGGAGCACCTGGCCGAGGTCGGCCACCGGCACGTTCATCGACTTGAGCGTGGCCAGCGTCATGCGCTGCACCTCGAGCGCCTGGATGGTGGCGCCGAGCATGCGCGCGTTCTGCTCGAGCCACAGCTGCACCGTCTTGAGCTGCTCGATGCGCTGGCCGAGTTCCTCCGGGTCGAGCGTGGGCGCGACCCACTTGCCCATGTCGGGCAGCATCTGGCCGGCACCACGCATCAGGCCCTGAAGGAAATCGAAGCCGGGGACGAACTTCGCGAAATCGGCGGCGCTGGCCATGATGCGGATCCTCCTGAGGCTCGGCTCGGGCCGAGGGTGGGTGTGGGGAGATTGTGGGGGCGGGGCGCCGCCCGGCCAACCCCCAGGGCGCGGATCAGGGCGCGGATCCAGGTGCGGATCCCGACGCGGATCCCATCGCGGATCCCAACGCCGATCAGGGCCCGAACGCGATGCGCTCGACCGTGAATCCGCGCTGGGCGAGCAGTTCGGGCAGCGCGCGGTGGCCCGTCATGTGCAGCGCGCCCACTGCCGCGAAGACGCGCCGACCGCTGCCGTGCAGGGCGTCGATGCGCCGCGCAAGCCCCGGGTTGCGGTCGTCGTTGACCCGGCGCAGGAAGTCGCGGTCCTGCGGGGTGATCACGCACTCGCACCACTTGTCGTACTGCTCGAGCTCGGCCAGCCGTCCGCCCGCCCAGACCTCGGCCAGCCGCACCACGGCGCGCCGGGCTGCCCCCGTCTCGAGCTGCTGCAAGGTGCGCTCGAGCATCGAGCGCGCGCTGGCCTCCTCGCGCGGGATGAGCGCGGCAAGCTGCTGCTGCACCGTCTCCAGGGAGACGATGCGTGCACCCGCGGCGCGTGCTGCTTCGCCAAGCACGATCTCCTGCGCGAAGGCGGGCTCCAGCCCGTCGTTGCGGCCCGACAGCACCGTCAGCGTGATGGCCTGCATCAGGGGGTGCTGCTGGTCGAGCAGCCCGGCAGGCAGGCAGGCGGCCTCGGCTTGGCGCACGAGGCGGCGCTGGACGGACTGCGGCAGCAGCAGCGCGTCGGGCTGGCCGGCGATGCTGCCGCGCATGGCCTGTGCGACAGCGGGATCGGTGAGGTCGAGCTCCACGGCCAGCGTGTCGCTGGCCTGCAGCGCCGCGCGCACGGTCGGCCCCGGAAAGACCCACTCCATCCGGCCCAGGTGGATCGTGCCGTAGAGGTAGGAAGTCGCGCCGTCGCGGCTGATGCGCCACAGGAAGCCACGGTCCTTGGCCGCGGTGCGGGCCGCGTCGAGCTGCTGCGCCGTGGGCGTGCCCGGCGGCGGCGGGCAGTTGGTGGAGGCGCGTGCGGCGGGGCCCTGCAGCAGCGCCAGCGCGGCGGCGGCGGCCAGCGCATGGCCCAGCGGCGGCACCGGCCACTGCCCCACCCATCTTTTCATCCACCGTCCCAGCCCGGCCAGCGCCGGCCACCGGCTCACGGCGAGGCCCTTCCGGCGGCGCGGGCCCCTGCCAGGCACTGCGCGAGGGCGCCGAACACGCTGAGCCCGTCGGCGCCCATGGCCTCGCTGCGGGCCAGCGGGCCCTCTTCCCCCGCCGCCGCAGGCGCCAGCCGTTCCACGGGTGCCGGGGTGGCCAGGGGCGCGAGCGTGGGCCCGACGATCGAGCCAGCGCGCACGTTGCGCACGCTGGCCAGGGTCTCCAGCAGACGCCCGAAATCGGTGGGCGGCGAGGGGGGCTGCGAGCCCCCGGGGGCGAGCGGCTCCTGCCGAATGGCCAGGTGGAGGTGCCCTCCGCGCCAGGCGGGCCCGAGCTCGTCGGGCGTGACCGCCAGCGGGGCGAAGGCACCTGCGGCCGGGGCACCCCCGGGCAGTGTCCAGACGTGCGCGAGCATCACGAGCCGCACGCGCTCGAGCGCCTGCGCCGCGCTGGCGCCCCGGGGGATATCCCCCGTGAGGACGGCAAAGCCCGCCTGCAGGCCCGGCGCACCCGCCGGCTCGGACAGGCAGGCGTCCTCATGCGCGCCCAGAAGCTCGTCGCTGGCGAACTGCAGCGTATGCAGGGCTGCGCCGTCGGGCCGGCCGAGCGCCCACTGGAAGGCGCGCGGCAGCGGCGCCATGCAACGCGCCTGGTCGAAGGGGAAGGCGTGCCGCGCCTTGCCTCCGTTGAGCGTGGCCGAGAGGTCCTCCAGCTGCGGGGACAGGAAGTTCCAGTCGTCGAGCAGCTGCTGCAGGCGCGAGGCGATGCCGCTGGCGTGATGGGCCAGCGCCAGATCGCGCGAGACGACGACGAGCTGTCCGTCACGCGAGCCGTCGCGGTAGGTCGCAAGCTTCATGCAGCGGGGGGTCTGGTGCGGCCCGGGGAGGTGATGGCACTATTGTGCGGTGAACGCTCCCCTGGCTGCTGCGCGCGTGGCCTTTGAGCCCCTGCCGGGCCACCCGGGCCACCCGGGCCAGCCTCGCCCCGAGCGCCCGCGCCGTGCCCGCGAGTGGGCGCTGGCGGTGGTGCTGGCGCTGGCTGGGCACGCGGTGCTGCTCGGTGGCCTTCAACCCGCTGCGTTCGGCGACCTGCCGGCCCGCCCGGCACACGAGGCCCCCGCCTTGGCGGTGCTGGTGGTGCGAACCCTCGTGGAGCCTCCCCACCCGGTCGAGGCCCGGGAGGCGCGCGAGACGGCCCTGCCCGCCCCGCCCGGTGAGCCCGCCCCTTCGAGCCTCGCGAACCCCCGGAGCGTGCAGAGCGCCCCGAGCACCCCAGGCGCTCAAAGGCCGCCAGGTATCGAGGGCATCCAGGGCAGCCAGGGCACTCACACCTCCACGAACACCCCGGCCACCGCAGCCACGCCCAACACCCCGACCACCCCGACCACCCCCCCCACCACGCGTCCACCCGATTCCCCGGCCGAGGCGCTGCGAACGGCGCCCGAAGGGCTTGCCGCCGGCGATGAGGCCCCGGGGCCGGGCGCCACCGAGGCCTATGCCGGTGCGCCGCCGCCGGTGTGGGCCACCCGGGTGCCGGGCGACTTTGCGGCACGCTACCGGGTGCAGCGGGGCGACGACCCACCGCGGCTTGCGACGCTGCGTTTCGAGGTGGCCCAGGGGCGCTATGCGCTGCAGCTCGAAGGCGCCGCGGGCGGCCGCGGCCTGGAGCAGGCGAGCCAGGGCCGGCTCGACGCGGCGGGCCTGGCGCCCGAGCGGTACCTCGATCGGCGCCGCGCCCGTGCGGCTGCAGCGGCCAATTTCGACCGCGCCCGCTCGCGCATCTCCTATTCGGGCGCGCCGCTGGAGCAGCCGCTGTTTGCCGGCACGCAGGACCGCCTGAGCTGGATCGTCCAGCTCGCTGCCATCGTGGAGGCCGAGCCTGCCCGCTGGGCCGAAGGCGCCCGGCTGCCGCTGTACGTGAGCGGCGCCCGCGGCGATGCACAGCTGTGGCTCTTTTCGGTGCGCGGGCGCACGATGCTCGAGGCGCCCGGTTCGCCCCCCCGGGAGGCGCTGCACCTGGTGCGCGAGCCCGAGCGCCCCTACGACGTGCGGGTGGAAGCCTGGCTCGACCCCGCACGCCAACACCTGCCGGCGCGGTTGTTGCTCAGCCCCGTTCCGGCCGGCCGGCCGGTGCTGTGGAGCGCCGCGCCGTGAGGGTTGCCCTGGGCGCAGCCTCGGGCCCAGCCCGCTTTGCCGCTGCGTGCCCGGCCGCGCCGCGCTACGATGGCCGAATCTCAAGCGCGCGGCACACGATCCGATAACCGAGAGATGGCAACAGGCGCGGACACCTGGTTTTGGCTGGCCGCCGCATGTGCGGCAGTGGCCGGCCTTGCCTGGGCGTGGCACGCCCGCCGCCTGCGAGCGGCGCGAGCGGCTCCCGGCGAGCGGGGCGAAGGTGGAGAACGTCGGGAACGCCGGGAGCTGCGCGATCGCCGGGCCTCGCCCGAAACGCTGCAGACGACGCTGATCGACGCCGGCCCCACCACCGGCACGCCCCCGCGCGACTCCCTCACCGGGCTGCAGACGCGCGCGAGCTTCGAGGAGGTCCTGGACTTCGCCTGCCAGGATGCCCAGGACTCGCCGGGCACCTCGTTTGCACTGCTGTACATCGGGCTGGACGGCATGCGCAGCGTCAACGACCTGCAGGGGCACGCCGGAGGCGACACGGTGCTGGCCGCCACCGGGGAGCGGCTGCGCGGCCTGACCTCCGAGGATGCCTGCGCCCGCATCGCCAGCGACGAGTTCGTCGTGCTCGCCCAGGGTGATGCGGAAGCCGCACGCCGTGCGGCGCGCCGCGTCGTGGATGCGCTGGCGCGCCCGGTGCGCCTGGGCGCTCAGGAGCTGCGCCTGACGGCCTCGGTGGGTGTGGCCCTGTACCCCGAGCACGGTACCCGCGCGCAGCTGCTGCAGCGCGCGGCAGTGGCCATGCGCAGCGTCAAGCTCGCGGGTGGCGGCTCCTGGGCCGAGTACCACCGCAAGATGGCCGAGAGCGTGCGCGAGAAGCTCGATCTCGCGCGCGAGCTGCAGCTTGCCATCCAGGACCGCCAGCTCGAGCTCGTCTACCAGCCCAAGGTCGACGCGCGCAGCCTGGAGATCACGGCGGCCGAGGCGCTGCTGCGCTGGAACCACCCGGTGCGTGGCGTGGTGAGCCCGGAGCTCTTCATCCCTGTGGCCGAGCGCCACGGGCTCATCGGCGCCATCGGCGACTGGGTGCTCGACGAGGCGATCCGCCAGGCCGCCGAGTGGCGCGACAAGGGCCTGCGCATGCGCGTGGCGATCAACGTCTCGGGCTACCAGATGCGCCAGGACGACTTCGTCGAGCGCCTGGCGCGCGGGCTGGCGCAGCGCGATCTGCGCGCCGAGCGCTTCACCTGCGAGATCACCGAGACGCTGGCGATGGAAGACACAGCCGTCACCCAGCGCGCCTTCGCGCGGCTGGGCGAGATCGGCGCGCACGTGTCGATCGACGATTTCGGCACCGGCCACTCGAGCCTGGCGGCGCTGCGCCGGCTGCCCGCGGCCGAGCTCAAGATCGACAGTGCCTTCGTCACCGACCTGGCCACGAGCGCGGATGCGCGCACCATCGTGCAGGCGATCGTGCAGATGGCCCACACGCTGGAGCTGCGCGTGGTGGCCGAGGGGGTGGAGACGAGCGATCAGCGCGATCAGCTCGTGGCCCTGGGCTGCGACGAGCTGCAGGGCTTCTTCTTCGCCAAGCCGATGAGCGCCGACGAGATCGAGCTGTGGGCCATCTACGACGACGGCCCGGGCGACATGCGCTTTCGCGACTCGCTGTTCACCGAGACGGTGCCCGCCACGCTGCAGTAGCGCGGCCGGCCCTCCTTCGGCCTTACAGCTGCTCCCAGGGCAGGCCCTCGAAGCGCCAGCCGTTTAGCCGGCCGCGCTGGAACTGTTCGTCGAGCTCGCCCTCGAAGCCGTGCAGCACGTTGACCACATCGGCAAAGCCGGCCGCCTCCAGCGCCAGCCCGGCCTCCACCGTGCGCTTGCCCGAGCGGCAGATGAGCACCACCGGTCGGTCGGTACGCCCGCCGGCCTCGCGGCGCACCTGCTCGGCGAAGGCCTCGGGCTCGGCCTGCATGTGGGGGTACTCGTACCAGGCCACGTGAATGACCCCCGGGGGGTGGCCGACGTAGAGGTACTCGATTTCCATCCGCACATCCACGAAGAGCGCGTCGGGGGTGGCTTGCACGAAGGCCCAAGCCTCGTGCGGCAACAGGTGTCTCATCCGGTGTGAAGTGCGGGCAAACCCTACAATCCTCTCATGAAAGCCCACCTCATGGCCGACGCGGCCCGCCTGCCCTACACCCGCGGCGCACGGCTGCCCGAGCTGCTGCGTGCACGCATCCTCGTCATCGATGGCGCGATGGGCACGATGATCCAGCGTTACCGGCTGGGCGAGGCCGAGTTTCGCGGGGAGCGGCTGGCCGACCACCCGAAGGACCTCAAGGGCAACAACGACCTGCTCGTGCTGACACGCCCGCAGGTGATTGCCGAGATCCACGAGCAGTACCTGGCTGCCGGGGCCGACGTCATCGAGACCAACACCTTCGGGGCGACCTCGATCGCGCAGGAGGACTACGGCCTGGCGCACCTGGCGCGCGAGATGAACGTGGCCGCGGCGCGCCTGGCGCGCGCCGCCTGTGACCGTTTCTCCACGCCCGAGCAGCCACGCTTTGTCGCCGGCGCCCTGGGCCCGACGCCGCGCACCGCCAGCATCAGCCCCGACGTGAACGACCCAGGCGCGCGCAACGTCACCTTTGACGAGCTGCGTGCCTCCTACCGCGAGCAGGCGCAGGGGCTGCTCGAAGGCGGCTGCGACCTGTTCCTCGTGGAGACGATCTTCGACACCCTCAACGCCAAGGCGGCGCTCTTCGCCCTGGACGAGCTGATGGAGGAGACAGGCGAGCGGCTGCCCGTGATCATCAGCGGCACCGTGACGGATGCCTCCGGGCGCATCCTGTCGGGCCAGACGGTGGGTGCCTTCTGGCACTCGGTGCGCCATGCGCGGCCGCTGGCCGTGGGCCTCAACTGCGCGCTGGGTGCGGCGCTGATGCGGCCCTACATCGAGGAGCTCGCCAAGGTGGCGGCCGACACCTACATCAGCTGCTACCCCAACGCCGGGCTGCCCAACCCGATGAGCGAGACGGGCTTCGACGAGACGCCGGAGGTGACGGGCGGCCTGCTCGAGGGCTTTGCGCGCAGCGGCTTTCTCAACATCGCCGGGGGCTGCTGCGGCACCACGCCCGAGCACATCGCCGAGATCGCGCGGCGCGTGCGGGCCTACCGGCCGCGCTCGCGCCAGGATCCGCTGTTCACGGGGTTGCTGGCGGCCTGAAGAGCGGCTGCGCCGCGGCCCTTCATTCCCCCAGGCACACGCCGAGTTGCCGCGCCGCTTGCACGAGCGCGTGGTCGGTGGGCACGCGGCGCGAGCGCCCGGCCACCTCTTCGAGTGGCACGCTCACACAGGCATCGGCCTGCAGCGCCACCATGCGTCCGAAGCGGCGCTGGCTCGCGAGTTCGGCCGCGGCCACGCCAAAGCGCGTGGCCGCGGTCGTAGGCGGTGGGGGTGCCGCCGCGCTGCACGTGGCCCAGGAGCGTCGTGCGCACTTCGCCCTCGAGCAGCGGCTGCAACTGCGCGCGAAGCCGCTCGGCCACGCCGCCCAGGCGCAGCGGGTCGGGTGAGCCCACCACGGTGTGCGCCACGGTGAGCGCGCCGCCCACCTCGGCGGCGCCTTCGGCCACGCAGATCACGGTGCCGCCGGCTTGCCCGGCCGGCGCGGCGCGCGCCGCGGCTTCGCGCGAGCGGCACCAGCGCGCCAATGCGTCGACCGTGTAGGGCAGCTCGGGAAGGAGGATCGCATCGGCCCCGCCCGCGATCCCGCCCTCCAGCGCGATCCAGCCCGCGTAGCGCCCCATCGTCTCGACGATCATCACGCGGTCGTGCGAGCGCGCCGTGGTGCGCAGCCGCCCGATGGCCTCGGCCACCACCGCCACGGCGCTGTCGAAGCCGAAGGTGCGCTCGGTGTGGGGCAGGTCGTTGTCGATGGTCTTGGGCACGCCGATCACGGGCAGCCCGCGCGCGTGCAGCCGCGCGGCGATGTCCATCGTGCCGTCCCCGCCGATGGCCAGCACCGCGTCGAGCCCGCGCGCCCGGGCGTGTGCCAGCACCTCGTCGCTGCGGTCGGCCCCGCCTTGCTCGATGTCGTGGAAGGGGTCGGCGCGGTTGTGGGTGCCCAGTACCGTGCCGCCTTCGCCCAGGATGTCGGCGACGTCGGCAGCCACGAGGGTGCGCATGCGGTTGCGCATCAGGCCGTGAAAGCCGCGCTCGATGCCCGTGACGCGCGCCCCCTCGGCCAGCAGCGCGAGCGTGGCAGCGCGGATCACGGCGTTCAGGCCCGGGCAATCCCCGCCGCCGGTGAGGATGCCTACGTGCAGGGTCATGGTGGATACGCTGCGTGCAGCCTGTAGGGCGGACGGAAGGGCGGACGGAAGGGCGGGGGCGCGGCCGCTAGCGGCGCGCCAGCCAGCGGTCGTGCACGACCATGCCCGCGAGCATGGCCGCGAGGAACAGCACGCCGCTGAGCGCGCCGCTGCCGGCGGCCACGATGGCCGGGCCCGGGCAGTAGCCCGCCACCCCCCAGCCGATGCCGAAGAGCACGCCCCCCGTGATCAGCCGGGCGTCGATCACCTGGCTCGTGGGCAGCTCCATCGGCTCGCCCGTCCATGCACGCGCCTGGCGCCGGGCACGGGCAAAGGCGAAGACGCCCACCGCGATCGCCCCGCCCATCACCAGGGCCAGGCTCGGGTCCCAGGCGCCGAAGAGGTCCAGGAAGCCCTTGACCTTGGCCGGCTGCGTCATGCCAGCGGCGATCAGGCCCAGGCCGAAGACGAGGCCGCTGGCCAAAGCGATCAGGTTGCCCATCTCGATCTCCTTGTCGTTCAGGTTGTCGTGTTTCGGGCTGTGTTTCCGGCTGTGTTTCGGGCCGTGCGGCGGCCGCAGCTTTCAGCCGATGACGTGCCGCAGCACGAAGACGGTGACGAAGCCTGCGCCCATGAAGGCCAGCACGTTGGCCAGCGAGCGCACGGACAGCCGGCTGAGCCCGCACACGCCGTGGCCGCTGGTGCAGCCGTTGCCCAGGCGCACGCCGATGCCCACGAGCAGCCCGGCTGCCACCAGGCCCAGGGTGCCCACGTCCACTGGCCCCGGGGGCAACGGCGCGACGAGCCGCCAGGCCCAGGGCGCAAGGACCAGCCCGAGCAGGAAGAGCAGCCGCGTGCGCTCCGGCGCCAGGCCCTTGCCGGCCATCAGCGCGCGCAAGGGGCTCGCCACGATGCCGGCGATGCCGGCGATGCGCCCGTTGCCCAGCACGAAGAGGGCCGAAGCCACCCCGATCAGCATCCCGCCGGCAAGGGCGTGCCAGGGCGTGAAGGCGTTCCAGTCGATCACCATGGGGCTCCCTCCTTGTGTGCCGGGCCAGGGCCATGCTCGGCGTGTATGGCCCACACGCCCAAG